>JBAUVS010000255.1:0-8567 GCA_049583345.1 Woeseiaceae bacterium | reverse complement strand
GACGGCGCGCAGGCTGCCGAGATCGTCCTTGACGAGGTCCACGCAGGGGCCGATGCCGTGCTGGGCGACGTCGGACGCGGCCTCGAGGCGCTCGAGGCGGCCGTCGAGGATGCCACGCTCGCGGTCTGCGCGGAGGCCGTCGGCATCATGCAGACACTGACCGAGAAGACCGTCGCCTACGCCAAGTCGAGGATCCAGTTCGGCGTACCGATCGGGAGTTTCCAGGCGCTGCAGCACCGCATGGTCGACATGCTCACGGCCTGCGAACAGAGTTACTCGCTGTTGCTCTGGGCGACATCGAAGCACGCCGGTGGCGGCGATTCCCGCCGTGCCGTCAGCTCGATGAAGTACCAGGTCGGCACCGCCGGACGGCAGGTGGGCCAGGAAGCGGTACAGATCCACGGCGCGATGGGCGTGACCTGGGAGCTCGACGTCGCACACTATTTCAAGCGGCTGACGGCGATCGGCCAGATCTTCGGCAACGCCGACTGGCATCTCGACCGCGTCGCGGCCTGAGCGCGGCGCCGACGGGACTCCCGGGTATGTTCCCCGACAGCGTGGTTGCATTCTACGCCGCGCACCAGGGCTTGCTCTGGCTCACGACGACGATGCTGGACCTCGCTGGCACCGTGATCCTGTACCGCCTGTTCGGTAAGGCCGGGTTGCAGGTGGCGATCGCGACCGCAATCATCCTCGCGAACCTGCAGGGGCCGAAACTCACGGTCATCTTCGGCTTCGAGACCAGCCTCGGCGTCATCTTCTATTCCAGCATCTTCTTCGCCACCGATGTGCTCAGCGAGAACTACGGCAAGGCCGAGGCCAACAAGGCCGTCTGGATGGGTTTCGCGGTCAGCGTCATCGTACTCGTCATGCTGAGCGCCGCGTTGCTGTACCTGCCGAGCGATAAACCGGGTTCGGCCGAATTCTCCGCGTCGATACAGGATGCCTTCTCGACGATCGTCAATTACACGCCGCGCTTCGTCGCGGGCTCGCTGCTCGCGTACATCGCCAGCCAGAGCTTCGATGTCTGGGCGTTCCACAAGATTCGCTCGATCACCGGAACACGCTGGCTGTGGCTGCGCAACAATCTGTCGACGATGACGTCGCAAGTCATCGACACCGCGATCTATACACTGGTCGTCTGGGCGGACATCCTGGGCTACCGGCGGGCGCTTGCCCTCGGCTTCGCGAAGTACGGCTTCAAGTTCGCGATCGCGCTCATCGACACGGCGTTCATCTACTGGGCCCGGCGCTCGTTCCTGCGCCGCCACCCGGCGGACACCGGGGCCGCCTGATAGAATCCGGGAATCACTCATGCGGCAGCGGGCGATTGAAACCATCGGGCGTCATAACCATCACGACGGATTTCGGCCATAAGGGTCCCTTCGCCGCGGTGATGAAAGGCGTGATCCTGGACCGCTTCCCGGCGGCCCGGATCGTCGACCTGATCCACGAGATCCCGCCGCAATGGCCTCCCGAGGCAGGCTTCTGGGTCAACCTCTGCTACGGCTACTTCCCGCGCGGCACGGTGCACCTGGCGATCGTCGATCCCGGCGTCGGCACCGGCCGCGACATCCTGATCGTCGAGCACGACGGACACTGGTTCATGGCGCCGGACAACGGCTTGCTGGCGCGCATGCTGGACGCGGAGGACGGCGCCCGGGTCTTCAAGCTCGACGCCGGCGCGACGGCGAGGCTCGGCATCGGCACGCCCAGCGCAACCTTCCACGGCCGCGACATCTTCGCCCCCGTCGCCGCAGAGCTCGCGGCAGGCCGGACCACGTCGGCGAAGCTGGGGACCCCGAGCCGAGAATGGGTCCCGGCCTGGATCGACGAGCCCGAGGTGGCGTCCGGTCGCATCGCAGGCGTCGTCGTCACGATCGACACGTTCGGCAACCTGATCAGCAATATCGCGGGCCGTTTGCTGGACGGGTTCGACGAGCCGGTGGTTCAGATCGCCGGCCACACGTTCCCGATCCTGACGACCTACGGTCGTGCGCGACCCGGCGACTACCTGGCGCTCGTCAATTCCTTCGGCATGCTGGAGGTCGCACGCGCGGAGGGCAATGCGGCGGAGGGCCTCGGCGCCGAGCGCGGCGCGCCGGTCATCGTGACGAAGCCGTCTCCGGTTTAGCGGCCTGACCTTGCAACTGCAGCTCGGCGCTTTCGATCTTCGCCCAGGAGTCGCGCAGCGTGACGATCCGATTGAACACGGGAGCCGTTGCCGCATGTTCCTGCGCGTCGGCGCAGAAATAGCCCAGACGCTCGAACTGCACCGCCTCGCCCGGCGCGAGGGCGCGCAGTGAAGGCTCGAGCTTCGCCCGGGTCTCGTCGCAAGAATGCGGGTTGTACACCGACATGAAATCTTCAACCGCATTCGGATCGGCAACCGTGAACAGCCGGTCGTACAGGCGCACGGTCGCATCGACGGCGTGTTCCGCCGAGACCCAGTGGATCGTGCCCTTGACCTTGCGTTCGCCTCCGCTCGTGCCGCTGCGCGTGTCCGGATCGTAGCTGCAGTACAGCTCCACGACCTCGCCCGCATCGTTCTTCCTGAAATCGTCGCAACGTATGATGTAGCCGAACCGTAGCCGGACTTCCCCGCCCGGTTTCAGGCGGAAGAACTTGCGCGGTGCCTGCTCGAGGAAATCGTCTCGCTCTATCCAGAGCTCGCGCGAGAACGGCAGCTCGCGCGTGCCGAGTTCCGGGCGATTCGGGTGGTTCAGCGCCTCCATCATCTCGACCCGGTCTTGCGGATAGTTCGTCAACACGACCTTGATGGGGTTCAGCACCGCCATGCGCCGCTCGGCGGATCGATCGAGCTGCTCCCGGACGCAGTTCTCGAGCACGCCCATCTCGATGAGCTTGTCCTTCTTTGTCACGCCGCCGCGCCGCACGAACTCGCGCAGCGCTTCGGCCGGGTACCCGCGCCGGCGCATGCCCGCGATGGTCGGCATGCGCGGATCGTCCCAGCCCGAGACCACGCCGGTCTCTACCATCGCGTTCAGCTTGCGCTTGCTGGTGATCGTGTAGGCGAGGTTGAGGCGCGAGAATTCGATCTGCCGCGGCCGGTGCGGCGGTTGGAGCCGATCGAGAAACCAGTCGTAAAGCGGCCGGTGATCCTCGAACTCGAGCGTGCACAAGGAATGCGTGATGTGTTCGTACGCGTCCGACATCGTGTGCGCGAAATCGTACATCGGGTAGATGCACCACTTGTCGCCGGTGCGCTGATGCGGGACGTGGCGGATACGATACAGCGCCGGATCGCGGAGATTCATGTTCGGCGATGCCATGTCGATTTTTGCACGCAATACGTGCTCGCCGTCGGCAAACTCGCCGGCACGCATGCGCCGGAACAGGTCCAGGTTCTCTTCGACGGAGCGATCCCGCCACGGACTGTTGCTGCCGGGTTCGGTCAGCGTACCCCGATACGCCCGGATCTCGTCGGCGCTCAGGTTGTCGACGTAGGCCACGCCGAGCTCGATCAGTCGTTCCGCCGCCTCGTAAATCCGGTCGAAATAGTCGGACGCATGGGTCAGCCGGTCACCCCAGTCGAAGCCGAGCCAGTGCACGTCGCGTTCGATGGCACGGACGTATTCCTCCCGCTCCTTGCCGGGATTGGTGTCGTCGAGACGCAGGAACGTCCTGCCGTCGTTTTCCTCGCCCACGCCGAAATTGAGACAGATCGACATGACGTGGCCGACGTGCAGATAGCCGTTCGGCTCCGGCGGGAAGCGGGTCACGATCTCGTGGTGCTTGCCGGACTCCAGATCGTCGTGAATGATCTGACGGATGAAGTCCCGGGGCTGTGCATCGCTCATACGGTCAATCGGAGCAGTGAGAAGTGCGCTATTTTACGCACGTTGTCCGGCCATGCGGCAACCGGACGCCGCCCGGGAAGGTTTACGGACCCGAGTTTTCTGTACAATAGCGCGCCTTGCGGAATGCCTTTGTATCAGTAATCACCGGAACGAGCGATGCCGACCATTACCCTGCCTGACGGCTCCAGCCGGCAATACGAGGCCGCCGTCACCGGCGCCGACATCGCGGCGGGCATCGGCAAGGGCCTGGCGCGCGCCGCCGTCGCCGTGCGTGTCGACGGCCAGCTCCGCGACCTGACTCGCGCCATCGAGACCGATGCCGACGTCGAGATCGTGACCCGCGATTCGGACGACGGCCTCGAGCTGCTGCGACACGATGCGGCACACGTGCTCGCCGAGGCCGTCAAGGAATTGTGGCCGGCCACGCAGGTGACGATCGGACCGGCAATAGAGAACGGCTTCTACTACGACTTCGCCCGCGCCGAACCCTTCACCGAGGACGATCTCTCCGTTATCGAGACGCGCATGAAGGAGATCGTCGACCGGGACGAACCGATTTCCCGCGAGGTCTGGGAACGTGACGCCGCGGTCGAATTCTTCCGCGGCATCGGCGAGGCGTACAAGGCCGAGATCATCGCGGACATCCCGGCCGGCGAGTCGATCACCCTGTACCGGCAGGGTGCATTCATCGACCTGTGCCGCGGCCCGCATTTGCCGTCGACCGGCAAGCTCGGCAAGGCCTTCAAGCTGACGCGGGTCTCCGGTGCGTACTGGCGGGGCGATTCGAACAACGAGATGCTGCAGCGTGTGTACGGTACCGCGTGGTCGAACGAAAAACAGCTGCGCGATTACCTGACGATGCTCGAGGAGGCCGAGAAGCGCGACCACCGGCGGCTCGGCAAGACCATGGATCTGTTCCATTTCCAGGAAGAGGCACCCGGCGCCGTTTTCTGGCATCCGCGGGGCTGGACGCTGTTCCAGACCCTCATCGATTTCATGCGGCACAGGCAGAATGCGGCGGGCTACCGGGAGATCAACACGCCGGAACTGATGGACCGCTCACTGTGGCAGGCTTCCGGGCACCTGCAGACCTTCGGCGACAACATGTTCACGACCGAAACGGTCGACGGCAAGCACTACGCGATCAAACCGATGAACTGCCCCGGTCACGTGCAGGTGTTCAAGCAGGGGATCAAGAGCTATCGGGATCTGCCGCTGCGATTGGCCGAGTTCGGCAAGTGTCACCGCTACGAACCGTCCGGGGCGCTGCACGGCATGATGCGTGTGCGCGCTTTCACGCAGGACGACGCGCATATCTTCTGTACGCCGGACCAGATCACCGCCGAGTCACTCGCCGTGTGCGACCTGATCCTCGGTATCTACCGGAGTTTCGGTTTCGAGGACGTGCGCATCAAGTTCGCGGATCGTCCCGTCGTGCGCGTCGGCGACGACAGGGTCTGGGATCAGGCGGAACAGGCCCTGAAGGAAGCGCTGGAAGTCGCCGGCCTGGACTACTCCTACAACCCGGGCGAAGGCGCCTTCTACGGACCGAAGCTCGAGTTCGTACTGCGCGACGCGATCGGCCGCGACTGGCAATGCGGCACGCTGCAGGTCGACCTCAACATGCCGGGAAGGCTGGATGCCACCTACATCGGCGAGGATGGCGCCAAGCATTTCCCGGTCATGCTGCACCGTGCGATCTTCGGATCCCTGGAGCGCTTCATCGGAATCCTGATCGAGCATCATGCAGGCAACCTGCCGCTGTGGCTGGCGCCGGTGCAGGTCAAGGTGCTGACGATTACCTCCGATGCCGACGACTACGCAGAGGAAGTGCTGCGCCGCCTCCGGGCCGCCGGGCTGCGTGCCGAGAGCGATACCCGCAACGAGAAGATCTCCTACAAAGTGCGCGAGCACAGCGTGGAGAAGATCCCGGTACTGTTCGCGGTCGGCCAGCGTGAAGTCGAGGGCGGCAATGTCGCCGTGCGGCGACTGGGTTCCAAAGAGCAGCCGGTTTTGCCGCTCGACGCAGCCATCGCCCTGCTGGCCGACGAAGGCGCCGGACCCACGCCTGCAAGCTGACCCCGGCACGGCCCCGTCACCGTGAGCGCGGCGCCGCTCCGCGGGCCCCGCCGCGAGAGCGATGAATGTGATGCGCAAGGCAATTCGACTGTGCGGCGTGTCACAGATTCGAGAATAAGCCACCCGCCCCTGTCCGCTCGGACGAAACGCGAGGATATACTTTCGCAACGCAAGGAGAGCGCAGGCCATTCAACATAACAATCTGGAGAGGTCCGGGTGTCGCTGGAACATTTCAAAACTCAAGTGTTGCTGCTGCACAGTGAACAGAGCACCCTGGACAGGCTGAGTACCGGATTCAACGATCGCTACACGGTCCACTGCGCGACGACCGGCAGCGAGGCGCTGAACACACTCGGCGAGACCCAGATCGACATCATCGTCACGGCGCAGGATTTGCCGGGCATGAGTGGACTGGAAGCGTTGCGCGAAGCGAAGAAGCGGTCGCCCGAAACGATCGGCATCCTGCTCGCCGGGAATGACGACGAGGATCTCGAAGCGCTGGTCGGCGACAAGGAAGTCTTCCAGGTCGTGCGGGGCAGCGTGACGCCGGACTCGCTCAGGAGCCTCATCGACGGCGTGACGCGCCAGGCCCGATTGCTCGCACTTGCCGAGTCGGCGAACGACACCACGGCGAATCTCGACGAGCCCATGGGCGAACATATCGTCATGGAGACGTCGGAGAACGGTTCCACGATCATTTCCGACGGCACGGGACGCATGCCGCGGCTCGACCCGAAGAAGATTGCTGCCGCAGTGAACATCGGGTCGCGGTCCGTCGACGTACTCGTACTGACCAGGGACGACGAATTCCTGGCGACGGTGAAAGAGTCGGCGCGCGGACTGCACAACGTCATCTATGCCAATACCGTGAGCCAGGCGGATGACGCCGTGCGCAAACACAAGATCGGCGTCGCCGTCATCGATGCGGCCATGGTCGGCTCGAACGTCGAAGACCTGACCTTGCATCTGCGGTCGGGTTCGTCTCGGCTGGTCTCCATCGTCGCCGGCCGTCGCGACGACGGCGAGATGCTGATGGACCTCATCAATCGCGGCAAGGTCTACCGCTTTCTCCTGAAGCCCGTGTCGCCGGGCCGTTCGCGGCTCGCGATCGAAGCATCGGTCAGACATCACCTCGAGGCGCCCGACAGCGCATTCCAGAAGGCGGGGAAAGTCGCCCCCGTGCCGCTCGAGAAGTTCGATCTCGTGCCGGAGATCAAGCCCGACCCGGGCCCCGCGGCGAAGTCCCGCAGCCAGCCGGCACCGAAAGACTCGCCCGCGCCGGCGGCCACAGAAAAACCGAAACCTGCCGCCAAGGAAGAACCCAGGCCGGCGCCTGTCGCGAAACCGCCGAAGGCGCAGAAGCACAAGCCCGGCAAAGACAGGCCCAGGTCCGCCAGGGAGAAGCCAAAGGCCATCGAACCCGGACGGCCGGAACCCGCCGCGCGCAAACCGGATGCACCGAAGCCGAAATCGTCGGGGATCGTCGCAAAACGCGACGAGGCCCTGTCGCATCTCGACGAGCGCCTCGGCGACGCGTTCGGCGGCGGCGATACGAGCTTTACCGAGACCGTCACGGGGCTGGTGCGGTCCGTCAGCAAAACCCTTTCGCGCCGCAAGAAGGCACCCGGCTCGTCCGAATCGGCCCCGCTGCCGAAAGCCGAGCCCGCGCCGGCCCCCAGGATCGAACCCGCGCCGCTGCCCAGGGTCGAACCCGCGCCGCTACCCAGGGTCGAGCCCAGCCCGGCACTCAGGATCGAGCCCGTACCCGAACGGCCGGCTGCGGCGGCATCCGGCGGATCGCTCATCCGCAAGCCCATGCTGTTCGGCACGGGCCTGGTCGCGATTCTGGCGGTCGTCGGCGTCTCGTACTGGCTCTTCAGCGGGTCCGGCAGCGCCGTCGACACGGCGCCCGAGGTAGCGGACCAGCCGTCGCCTTCGGAGGTCTCCATCACCGAGGCGGAACCGGTACTCGAAGACGCCGAAGCGGTGCAGCCGCCCGCGCAGGAGCCAGCCGAGGAGCCCGTGGACCTCGGCCCCGACATCGACGCCCTGCTCGATGCGCCGCGACGCGCCGCCCTGGCCGGCAGAATCTATGCGCCCGAAGGCGACAACGCCATCGAACTGTACGTGCAGGCCCGCAAGACGCTTCCGGACAACGCCACGGTCGAATCGGAATTTGCCGACACGATCGACAAGGCACTCGGCATGGTCGAGAGCGCCTTGCTCGAACAGCGCTTCGACGACGCGGAACTTGCACTGCGGCAGGTGGCCCTCGTGGATCCGGGCAACACCCGCCTGCCGTTCCTCAATGCACAGCTCACACAGACGCGTCTGCGCGTATCCCTCGAGAGCGCACGGGCGGCGATTCGCGAGACCCGTTTCGAGGATGCGAAGACGGCCCTGGACGGGGCGCGTGAATTCGCCGGCGGCGACACCGATGAGATCCGGTCGGTCTCCGACGAACTCGTCAAGGCCTTGAGCCAGCAACGCGTGGGCGATCTGCTCGCGCGAGCGAACGCACGCCTCGAGGAGGGCAAGCTCGTCGCGCCGTCCAACGACAACGCCCGCTACTACTTCGAGACCGCGCTCTCGAACGACCCCGGCAACGCCACGGCCCGGCAGGGTCTGATCGCCGTCGCGAGCAAACTCGTGCTGCACGCGCGCGCC
>JBAUVS010000254.1:0-1717 GCA_049583345.1 Woeseiaceae bacterium | reverse complement strand
TCCTCGCCCATCCGCAGCCGTGCCTTGTAGACCGACAGGTTGTCCAGGATCGAATCGGGGCGCGCGAAGTAGACGAATTCGAAGATGCAGGGCGTGTGCCGCGTCTCGCCCGCGAACGCGCGGCTGTGCAGGCTGCCGTCGTTCTCGATGAACAGCGTCTCGCCGGGCTGCACGTCGCGCAGGCGTTCGAACTGCAGGATATCGAGGGCCACGCTCTCCGAGGCCACCAGGTAATCGTCGCCGTCGGGCGTGGGTCGCCTGCCGAGTACCAGCGGCCGGATGCCGTTCGGGTCGCGGAACGCCACGACGCCGAAACCGACGATCATCGCGACCACCGCGTAGCCGCCCTTGCAGCGCCGATGCACGGCCTCGACGGCCCCGAACACCTGGTCCGGCGTCGGCCGGCCGTTGGCCCGCAGCTGCAGCTCGTGCGCGAACACGTTCAGCAACACCTCCGAGTCGGAGCCGGTGCTGAGATGACGCCGGTCCTGCCGGGTCAACAAACCGGCGAGCTCATCGTAGTTGGTCAGATTGCCGTTATGGCCGAGGCAGATGCCGTACGGCGAATTGACGTAGAACGGCTGTGCTTCGGCGGACCGGGCGCCGCCGGCGGTCGGATAGCGGACGTGACCGATGCCGGCGTTGCCCGTGAGCCGCAACATGTGCCGCTGCCGGAAAACGTCGCGCACGAGGCCGTTGGCCTTGCGCTGCTGCAGCCCGTCGGGACCCCAGGTCACGATGCCGGCCGCGTCCTGGCCGCGATGCTGCAGCACGGTGAGCGCATCGTAGATCGCCTGGTTGACGGGAGAATGACTGACAATTCCGACGACACCGCACATGAATCAGGTCCTTCCGGTATGGAGTTGGTCGCTGGGGAAATCGATCTTCAGGTCCTTGTCCGGCTCCTCGGGCGTCAGTAATTCGAAACCCTTCGGCGCCATGATCTTGATCCAGTCGGCCACGACCTCGAGCCGGGGGATCAGCTTCGAATCCTGCCACCACTGGCTGTCCTCGAATTGCGCGTACTGGCCTGCGATGACGCACAACGCCATCAGCAGCACGCCGCGGGCCGCGCCGAACACGCCGCCGGCAAGTCGATCGATGCCGCTCAGCGCCGACAGCCGCACGATCTTCGCGATGCCCCAGCTGAGCAGGCCGCCGACCGATACCACGACAGCGAACACCAGGATGCGGCCGAACCAGGTCCGCGCCTCGACCGAATCGATCCAGCTCTCCGTAATCCGCCCGACGGCCGGCCCGAAATACAGCGCCGCCCAGATCGCGGCCAGCAATGCCGCCACGGAGATCGCTTCCTTGATGAAGCCCCTGACGATACCGATGATCACGGACACAGCTATGGCGAGAACGATGAAAATGTCGATGATCGGCATCGGCGATGTCGGCTCGGCTCGGCAGTGACCGGGATGGATGGACCGGGATTTTAGCCCGGACCCTTCATGAATGCACTCGCCGCCTGGCAGATCATGGATGGGGCACGACCTGGCCGTCGTAGCCTGCTTTCTTCAGCTTCGCGGCCATGGCCTCCGCGCTGGCCCGGTCTTTCTGCGGCCCGATGCGCACGCGCTCGAGGTGGCCCGACTGGGTATCCACTTCGCTCAGGAACGCGGCGTAGCCCTGCTTGCGCAGATCGGCCGCCAGGCGTTCCGCATTCTTGGCGCTGCCGAAGCTGCCGAGCTGCACGGCCCACATGCCGGTC
>JBAUVS010000253.1:0-4022 GCA_049583345.1 Woeseiaceae bacterium | reverse complement strand
GAATCCCAGTCGACGCGCTGGCCGAGTTCGTTGGCCTGCACGCCTGCCTGCACCAGGCTGCGGTCCGCACCGAGGACGATCAGGGCGCCCTTCGGGCCGCTGCCCCGGGCGAGCCGGCCCTTGTTCGCGAGCAGCGCCTTCATCTGTGCTTCCGTCGACGTGACGATGAGCTTGTTCTTCTGCGCGAAGCTGAAATAACCGCCCCTGGAGAAATCGTCAATCCCGAGGCTCATCTTGACGTGGGGCCCGTCACCGTCCGTATCCTCGTGCTCGAAGTGTGCCTCGCCCTTGACGAAGTAGTAGGTCGCGTCCGCCGGGCCGAGCCGGTCGAGCGTGCCTGTCGCCGCACCGATCGCCATCAGCTTGTCTTTCGTCTGCTGGCTGATGTTGCCGTCGATGACGACGACCACCCCGGAATCCGTCGCCGCGAAGGCCGTGATCGTGTCGGTTTCCTTGTCGAGGTCGACACCGGATTCCTCCTTGAGCTCCGAGAGCACCTCTTGCTGCAGCCACCCGTACAGGGGCTTGCCCGCGTCGCTCGTGCGCATCCGGGCGAAGTCGACGTGGAAATACCACAGCGTGCCCGGCGGGAAGCTGTCGGTGCCGATGGCGGCAAGCGATGGTGCAGCCAGCCCCATCAGAAGAAAAACGACCATATATCGCAATGTGGCCATCGGGTGCCCTCGCTATCGTTCCAGATACCGGCTTATAGCGCGCCGCGCGCGAAAAGGTTACAGCGCGCCGAGACCGCGCGGACTGGCCGGACAGGACACTATCCGCCGAGTTGCTCCGTCACCGCCCGGTACGCGGCGTCGATGGCACCGTCGGCATAGGCGTAGGCGCTCGAGTCGGAGTTCGCGATCGAGATACGGCCGATCCGCGCCCGGCCGGCGATATGCGGCCCGTGCTCGCGGTCGTAGTCGGGTGGATCGTAGAGATCGTTGTATTCGTACGCATAGCCGTGCGGCCAGCGGTTGACCGTGATGGCCGCGATATCCCGCTCCGCGTCGAAGCCCGCGCCGCCGAGCGCGCCGTCGAGCTGGCCGCGGATCGCCGTCTCGAAATCGTCGAAGCTCATCTCGTAGAGCCGGTGCTGCCCGCGCAGGAATTGTTCCTTGTTGGTGAGGCCCGCATCCGGTGTCGTCGGCACGAAGACGCCATGCAGGACTGCCGGTTGCGAGGGTTCCGACGTGAATTCGTAGCCGCCCATGCTGACCGGGAAGTCGAGACCGAAGCTGTGCATCAGCTCCGCCTTCGGTACGTAGAAGTGGTAATAACCGAGATCGGCGAAGGCCTTCCAGTTGCGGACCGCGATATTGATATAGACGAGCGGCGTCTTGACGGCGTAGCGGATCGCTTCGCGCTGCGCGCCGGGCAGCTCGGGCACGATGTAGGGGATCATCTGGCCGTAGCACGCCAGCACGACGTGTCGCGACCTTACCCGTTCGGGTTTCCCGTCGCGGACGTAGACGGTATCGACGTACGACCGGTCGGGGCCGTGAGTCACCGATACCGTCGTCGAGTTCAGGCGGATGCGGATTCGCGCCGACTCCCGGTCGAGCTTCGAGTAGTCCACGCGCGATCGCACCAGGTCCTCCATCGTCGCGCCGGGCACCGCGTCCGGCACGAGCGCCCTGACGAGCCCGCGGGCGATGCTCGCGTTGCCGTCCGGAAAATGGAAGATGTAAGGCTCCGACTCCGACGGCGTCTCCGGACCTGCGTCGACGCCGAGGGCCGCGGTGCCCGGCTCTTCGAGGCGGCAGGCCTCGAGCGCCGACAACGCGTCCCAGCCGACCCCCCAGTAGCCCTTCACGCGGTCCCGCAGCAGCGTCACGACCTCCTCGGTGACGCCGGCATGCTTGCGAAGGAAGTCGCTGTAACTCATGCCGCGCAGCAGGTCCTGCCTGCGCTCGGCCGGCACGCCGTCGAGGTAATCCTTGCCGCCGGCCAGGAGCCGCAGGAGCGACGCCTTCGATTCCGCCGACAACGGGTACGAAGCAATCGCCGCCTCGGTCTCGGCCCGGCCGGGCATGGCGTACCAACCGTCGAGCGCATAGGGCCGCGTCAGGTCACGGCCGTAGCCACCCTGGCTGAAGTAGACGCCGCTCGCGAGGCCGTGACGGTCCTTGAAGCCGCGATCGAAGTACTGATAGAAGCGTTCCGGGACGATGTCGAGTTCGGCCAGCACTTCCCTTGCGTCGCGGGAGTACTCGCTCGGTGTGTCGATCGACTGGCTCCCGCCGTAGCCGAGCAGCCGTTTACTTCCGACCGTAAACTCGTTGCGCTTCGCGTGGCCGCCGAAATCGTCGTGGTTGTCGATGACCAGGATCCGCGCATTGGCGCCGGCCAGCTTGCGGAACAGGTGCGCGGCGGTGAGCCCCGAGATGCCCCCGCCCGCGACGACGAGATCGTAGGTCGTGTCGGTCTGTCGCGCCGGGCTCTTGTATTTCGCGCCGGCCCACGCCACGGCATGCGCGACCTCGAACGACCCCGGGTGATTGCCGCGCATGCCGGTCAGCGCGGGAGGGTAATAATCCGGCAACGTGGCCGCCAGAATGTCGAGCGGCGTGAGGGAAGTGCCGGCCGTGAGGCCGAGCGCCATGCCGCCGAGGAAATCCCGGCGCGTGATGTCGGGCTTGTCAGCCATGTTCCATCTGCGTTCGCGTCTTTCCGGTGAGTGCGCTGACGACCAGCGTGACGGCGATGCCGGCGGCGAAACCCGGCACGGCCTCATAGAGTCCGTACGCACGATCCTTGAACACGGCGACCCAGACGATACTGACGATGAATCCGGCGAGCATGCCGGCGACGACGCCCGCGTAGGTCGTCCTGCGACTGTAGAGAAGACACAGGACGACCGGGCCGAACGCGGCACCCAGACCCGACCATGCATACAGCACGAACGAAAAGATGAATTTCGCTTCCGGTATCGCGAAGGCGACGGCGACGACGCCGATCAGTATCGTGACGATCTTGCCGTAGCCCGCAAGCGCGTGATCGCTCTTGCGGCTGCCGAAGATTTTCTGGATCGTGTCGCGCACCACGGCCGAGGAGGCGAGCAACAACAGCGAATCGGCCGTCGACATGATCGCCGACAGCACGACGACCAGCATGATGCCGGCAAGCACGGGCGGGAACAGGTCTGTGGACAGGGTCGGGAAAATCTTTTCGGCATCCGCGAGTTCCGGCACGAGCGCCCTGCCCGCGATGCCTGCCGTGACGGCGCCGCCCGAGAAGAAGATCAGCACCAGCACGGACATGATGCGCGCCTTGCGGATCTCCAGGTCGTCCCGTGCGGACATGTAACGCACGAGCAGTTGCGGAACGCCGAGGAACGGCAGGCCGATCGCGACAAAACTGATCGCCCGCACCCAGTCCGCGACGCCGTTCCCGGACAGGGTCAGCATATTGAGCAGGGCCGGGTCCTCGGCAGCCAGCGTGTCGACGACGGCGCCGACGCCGCCGGCGGCGTGGATCGCCGCGATCGGGACGACGATCAGCCCGAACAGCATCATGACGCCCTGCAACACGTCCGTGTAGCAAACGGCCTTGTAGCCGCCGATGAACGTGTAGCCGATGACGATCACGGAACCGACGATGACGCCGGTCCTGTAATCCATGCCCAGGAATCCGCTCATCGCCTTGCCGGACGCGACCAGCTGCGCCGTGATGTAGACGGTTACCATCGTCAGGATAATGAATACGGAGATGCCGCGGATCAGGTGCCAGCGGTCATCGAAGCGTGCCGCGAGCACGTCCGGCACCGTGATCGAGTCGGTCTCGTCGCTGAGCCGCTTCAGGCGCCGCGAGACGATCCACCAGGATCCCGCGATGCCGAGCAACTCGCCGATGAGCACCCAGTACGCCTCCACGCCGACCTTGTACGCCATGCCCGTCAGGCCCAGCAGCAACCAGCCGCTCTCGCCCGTCGCATTGGTGCTGAACGCGACGACCCAGAAGGGCAGCTTCTTGCCGGCGATGAAAAAGCCGCTCAAGGTCCCGGTCTCGCGCGCGCTCCACAC
>JBAUVS010000252.1:0-8912 GCA_049583345.1 Woeseiaceae bacterium | reverse complement strand
TGCGCCACGGTGCCCGCGGCCCGGGCGATGTCCTCGACCAGCGTCCGCACGTAAGTGCCCTTCGAACAGCGCACGCGGAACACGAGGCGCCGGCCGGCGGCCTCCAGCAGGGCGATCTCCCCGATCCGGATCGGGCGCGGTTCGCGCTCGACCGTCTCGCCGCGCCGGGCCAGCTCGTACAGGCGCTTGCCGTCTTTCTTCAGCGCCGAATACATCGGCGGCACCTGCATCGACTCGCCGCGGAACGACTGCAGGATGGCGTCCCACTCGTCGCGCGACAGGTCGGGGACCGACGCCTCGGCGACGGGCGCACCGTCGCCGTCGCCGGTGTCGGTGGCGGTGCCGAGACGAGCCGTGACGCGATACACCTTGTCGGCATCGAGCAGGAACGCGCAGACCTTGGTCGCCTCCCCGAAACACAGCGGCAGCATGCCCGTCGCAGCCGGGTCGAGGCTGCCGGCATGGCCGGCTTTGCTCGCGTTCAGCAGGCGTTTCACCCGCTGCAATGCCTGGTTGGACGTCAGCCCGGCAGGCTTGTTCAACAACAGGAAGCCGTCGACCGGCTCGGATCGCTTGTTCGCGTGCGCGTTCATCCTGTTCAGCGCTCGCCGTTGCCGTGCAGCGCGTTGTCGATCAGTTGATCGATGTGGGCGCCGCGTTCGGCGCTGTCGTCGTGTATGAAGCGCAGTTCGGGCACATGGCGGGTCTTGAGCGACTTGCCCAGCTTCGAGCGCAGGAATCCGCCCGCATGGCGGAGTCCGTCCAGCGCCGGTTGCACGGGCTCGTCCGGATCCAGCAGGCTGAAGTACACGCGTGCGACGCCGAGGTCGCGAGACAGATCCACGGACGTCAGCGACACGTGTGCGAGGCGCGGATCCTTGGTCTCGAAACGGATGAGCCCGCTGAGCGTCCGCAGCACCTCGGTGGCGAGGCGCTGATTGCGTGAGAATTCCCGCGGCATTGTCGGACCCGAATCAGTCGAGCGTGCGCGCGACTTCCACGCGTTCGTAGCACTCGATGTGATCACCAACCTGGACATTGTCGTAATTCTTGACGCCGATGCCGCATTCGGTGCCGGCGCGCACCTCGTTCACGTCGTCCTTGAAGCGCCGCAAGGATTCGAGCTCGCCTTCATAGATGACGACGTGATCGCGCAGCACGCGGATCGGGTTGGAGCGCCGCACGTAGCCCTCGGTGACGATGCAGCCCGCGATGTCGCCGAACTTCGGTGACTTGAAGACTTCCTTGACCTCGGCCATGCCCACGATCTGCTCGCGGATCTCCGGTGCCAGCATGCCCGACAGCGCCGCCTTCACGTCGTCGATCGCTTCGTAGATGATGCTGTAGTAGCGCACGTCGACGCCCGATTCCTTGATCGCCGCTCGCGCGGCGGCGTCGGCACGCACGTTGAAGCCGATGATGACGGCGTTGGACGCGGCCGCGAGGTTCGCGTCCGTCTCCGTGATCCCGCCGACGCCCGAGCCCAGCACATTGACCTTGACCTCGTCGTTGGACAGGTTCACCAGCGCGTCGCGCAGCGCCTCCGCGCTGCCGTGCACGTCCGACTTGATGATCAGCGCGATCGACGAGCTTGCGCCGTCCTCCATTTGGCTGAACATGTCCTCGAGCTTGGAGGCCTGCTGTTGTGCCAGCTTCGCCTCGCGTGCCTTGCTCTGCCGGAATTCGGCCACCTCGCGCGCCTTGCGCTCGTTCTTGACGACCAGGAAATCGTCGCCCGCGTTCGGCGTCTTGGACAGTCCGAGTACCACGACCGGCGTCGACGGGCCCGCGCTCTTCGTCTCGCGCTGGAGCTCATCGAACATCTTGCGGACGCGGCCGTATTCCTCTCCGGCGATGATCATGTCACCGGGAGTGAGGCTGCCGGCCTGCACCAGCAGCGTGGCCACGGCGCCGCGGCCCTTCTCGAGACTCGATTCGATCACGATGCCCTGCGCGGGCCCCTCCGCAATCGCCTTCAGGTCCATCAGTTCGGCCTGCAGCAGGATCGCCTCGAGCAGTGCTTCCACGCCTTCTCCGGTCTGTGCCGAGACGTTGACGAACAGGTTCTCGCCGCCCCAGGCCTCGGGGATCACCTGGTGCTGGGAGAGTTCGTTACGGACCCGCTCCGGGTCGGCGTCCTCGCGATCGATCTTGTTGACCGCGACGACGATGGGTACGCCGGCCGCCTTGGCGTGCTGTATCGCCTCGACGGTCTGCGGCATCACGCCGTCGTCGGCAGCCACGACGAGCACGACGATATCCGTCGCCTGTGCGCCGCGCGCCCGCATCGCCGTGAAGGCAGCGTGGCCCGGCGTATCCAGGAAGGTGATGTTGCCCTTGTCGGTCTCGACCGAATAGGCGCCAATGTGCTGCGTGATGCCGCCGGCTTCGTCCGCCGCGATCCGGCTGTGGCGGATGTAGTCGAGCAGCGAAGTCTTGCCATGGTCGACGTGGCCCATGATCGTCACGACCGGCGAACGCGCCACTTCCTCGCCCGTGAGCTGTTCCTCGCCGGCGAGCAACTGCTCGTCGACGTCGGCCTGGGAGATGGGTCTGGCGACGTGGCCGAGTTCCTCGACGACCAGGGTCGCCGTGTCCTGGTCGATGACCTGGTTGATCGTGACCATGGCGCCCATGTTGAACAGCACCTTGACGACCTCGTTGCCCTTGATGGCCATGCGCTGCGCGAGCTCGGACACCGCGATACTCTCCGGGATCTCGACCTCGTGCACGACGGGCGCCGTCGGCATCTCGAAGCCGTGCTGGGAGTCGCCGCTCAGGGACACCGGCCGCCGGCGGGTCGGCGTCTTGCGCCTGCGCCGGCCGCTCTTGTCGCCGGCCACGTGCAGTTCCTTGCGGCCGTAACGGGTTTCCGACTGTTTCGACTTCGACTTTTCTTTGGTACGACGGGTCTTGGCGTCCTGTTCGGCTTTCTCGAGGCGCGCCTTTTCCTCTGCCGCGGCGGCAGCGGCGGCCTCGGCCGCCTTGCGCGCCTCTTCCTCGGCATCCTGGCGCTCACGTTCGGCTTTCTTGCGCGCTTCTTCCTCGAGGCGAGCGGCCTCTTCCTTCGCGGCCCGTTCACGCTCCTGCTCGAGTTTCTGCGCCTCGACGCGCTGTTCTTCCTCACGACGCTTGCGGTCGAGCTCTTCCTGTTCCTGTTGCGCCTGTTTCTCGAGGACGTCGCGCTTGATGTAGGTGCGCTTCTTGCGGACCTCGACATTCACCGTGCGCGACCGGCCCTGTGCGCCGGACAGCCGCAGTTCCGACTGCGACTTGCGCTTGAGCGTGATGCGCCGGGGCGCGGCAGTCGTCGTCACACCGGCTTCCTGCCCGTGGCTGCGACGCAGATGCGTCAGCAACTCGAGCTTCGCATCCTCGCTGATCTTGTCGTCGGAGCCATTGACCTTGATGCCGGCCTCGTCGAGCTGCGTCAGCAGCTTGTCGACCGGTACCTTCAGCACTTCGGCGAATTGTGCAACTGTCACATCAGCCATTGTTCAACTCCATCCGTCACTCGTCGCCGCCGACCTCAGGCCTGCTTTTCCTCTTCGAACCAGTGCGCGCGGGCATTCATGATCAGGCTGGCAGCCGCTTCGGCATCCATGTCGTTGATCTCGAGCAGGTCGTCGGTGGCGAGTTCGGCGAGATCTTCGCGCGTCACGACGCCTTTGCTTGCCAGCAGGAACGCCAGGCCCTTGTCCATGCCTTCGACGTTGAGCAGATCCTCGGCCGGCTCGGCCTCGTCGATCTTCTCTTCCTGCACGATCGCCTGGGTCAGCAGCACGTCGCGCGCACGGCTGCGCAGCTCGTCGACGATCTCCTCGTCGAACTCCTCGATCTCGACCAGTTCCGAAGCGGGCACGTAGGCCACTTCCTCGATCGTCGAAAAGCCTTCCTGCACCAGGATCAGCGCGACTTCCTCGTCAACGTCGAGCTGCCTGGAGAACAGTTCGATCAGCTCGCGCATCTCGGACTCGCTCTTCTCCTCGGCATCGGCGGCCGTCATCACATTGAGCTCCCAGCCGGAGAGTTCGCTGGCGAGCCGGATGTTCTGACCGCCCCGGCCGATCGCCTGGCTCAGCTTGTCCTCTTCGACCGCGATGTCCATGCTGTGCGAGTCCTCGTCGACGACGATCGACACGACCTCGGCCGGCGACATGGCATTGACGACGAACTGCGCCGAGTTTTCATCATAGAGAATGATGTCGACGCGCTCGCCGGCGAGCTCGTTCGACACGGCCTGCACGCGCGAGCCGCGCATGCCGACACAGGCGCCGACGGCGTCGATCCGCTTGTCGTTGCTGCGAACGGCGATCTTGGCCCGGAGGCCGGGGTCGCGGGCCGCGCCGAGGATATCGATCAGTCCCTGGCCGACTTCCGGCACCTCGATCTTGAACAGCTCGATCAGGAACTGCGGCGACGTGCGGGTCATGAAGAGTTGCGGGCCACGGGGTTCGGAACGGACCTCGACCAGCAGCGCCTTGATGCGGTCCTGCGGACGCACGGGCTCGCGCGGCACCATCTGGTCGCGCGGCACGAAGCCCTCGGCGTTGCCGCCGAGATCGATGTAGACGCCATTGCGATCGACGCGCTTGACGAGGCCCGACAGCAGCTCGCCCTCGCGGCCCTGGAATTCCTCGATGACCTGCTCGCGTTCGGCTTCGCGGACCTTCTGCACGATGACCTGCTTGGCCGTCTGTGCGGCGATGCGGCCGAATTCGACCGACTCCATCGGCACCTCGACGTAGCCGCCCGGCTGGGCTTCCGGGTCGATGTCCACCGCGTCGATCATGCGCAGCTCGCGATCGGGCACCTCGAGCTCGGTCGAGTCGTCTTCGAACACTTTCCAGCGGCGGAAGGTGTCGTAGTCGCCCGAATGCCGGTCGATCGCGACGCGCACGTCGATATCCTCGCCGTGCTTGCGGCGCGTCGCCGAGGCGAGTGCCGCCTCGATGGCCTCGAAGATGATGTCCTTCTCCACGCCCTTCTCGTTCGAGACGGCGTCGACGACCATCAGAATCTCTTTGCTCATCACTCCAAACTCCAAAACGTCCCGCAGCCGCGCGGCTCAGGGCACCAGCCGGGCCGTGTGGATCGTCGCCAACGGCAGCTTGTGCGTTTCCCCGTCCACCTCGACCACGATGTTCTCGTCATCCGAGGACACCAGCGTGCCCCGGAAACCCTTGCGGCCCCCCACCGGGAACCGCGTCCTGACCTTGATCGTTTGACCGGCAAACCGTTGAAAATGCTCCCTTTTCGTCAGTTTCCGGTCCAGCCCGGGCGACGACACCTCGAGGTTGTAATGGCCCGGCAGCGGATCCTCCACGTCGAGCAGCGCGCTCACCGCGCGGCTGACCTTCCCGCAGTCGTCGAGACCGATGCCTTCCGGACGGTCGATGAACAGCCGTACGTAGCCGTTCCTGCCTCCGAGCTGCATCTCGACGTCGGTCAGCTCGTAACCCAGACGCTCGACCGTCGGCAACAGCATCGCCGTCAGCTCGTCAACCGTCATCGTCGCACCTAACTACTTATTTATAAACAAAAAATGGGCCCATGGCCCATTCTCGTCCTGCACCTCGCAGTGGCCTTGCGGCATTAAAAAGCCCCTTGTCGGGGCCTCTTCTGCGAAGACTCTGACTGCGCGGCGTCAACCACACCACCACGCATTGGCGGCGGATTATACGGCAGTCCGGCGAGGGGGTGCAATGACCGCACGGCACCCGCAGAGCTGCGCCGCGAATCTGCTAGAATCCCGCGGACCCGGCCAGGTTGCGGGCGATTAGCTCAGTTGGGAGAGCGCTGCATTCACATTGCAGAGGTCACTGGTTCGAGCCCGGTATCGCCCACCACTGTCAATCGGAACGCGTGAAATCGCTGTACCAGGTGTCCGGTGCGCGGCCGCGTTCGAGCGTGCGTCTGAATGCCGTGCGATTGATGTAGTCGACGACATCCGTCAACGACTCGATACCGCAGGTTTCCGGCATGGAGGCGATGTCGCTGTAATGTTCCGGGACGATGGTCGTCTCGAACGAAGCCTTTTCCGTCATTCTTGTGTGTTCTGCCGGCACGGATCGTTTTGCTTTGAGATGCGAGGTTAGCGCAAACCCGGCTCGCGTAAAAATATTTCTGCGCCGTTTCCGGTCCTGACGCTCTGCTTCAAGATCGTTTACAAGTCACTGTAATGAAAAAGCTTTCCGAGTATTACCGTGAACCGTGCGGCGCGCGACCTGCCGTCGATCGTCCCTAACCGTCACGCTCCGGCCGGACGTCCCGCGACACCAGGCCGACGCCAGCCAGTATCAGCAGCGTCCCGAGTGTACGCAGCGGCGTCGCGGTCTCGGCCAACAACGGCCAGTGTGTCGCACCCACGTACACCAGGATGTAGCTCAGGCTCAGGGTCGGATATGCGAAGCTCAGCGGGTACCGTACGAGCACGGCGAGCCACGACAACAGCGAGCAGCCATACGCGCCCAGTCCCGTGACGGTCCAGGCGATCGGCCCGACCAGGGAGCCTGCCGAATCCGGACTCGTCCCCTCCGCCAGCGGGTTGCCAACGGCATGCAATTCCTGCATCCCCGCCTTCATGCAGAGCTGGCCCGCGGCCGACAGCACGATCGAGCACAGCAGCAACGCGATGCCGAGGCGGGCATTGCCGGCCGACTTCACGTCTGCGCCACCAGCGCGATCCCGGCGGCTATCAGCACGACGCCGAACCAGCGATAGGCCGGAACCTGTTCCTGCAGGTAGAGCCGCGAGAACAACACGACGAGCACCGAACCCAGGCTCAGGAACGGGAAGGCTCTGCTCACGTCCATGCGGTACAGCACCAGCAGCCAGAGGCCGGTGCCGGCAACGAGGCACAGGCCCGCGACCAGCAGCTCGGGAGAGCACAGCGCTCGCAGCCATTCACGAGGAAGCCGCGTCCCGAACAGGCGCCGGCGCGCGCCGAGTTTCTGAAAGACCTGGCTGGTGCTGAGCAGCAGTACGGCAATCAGGAGGATGACATCGTCCATTACCCGCTCAATCCTGGCGCAAGGCGGACGCCTGCCAGCAGACGTCGCCTTCCCGGCCCTCGATCGGCGCCTGCGCGATCCAGTCGCGCGCGCCGACGTCGTCGATCTGCCGCAGGCTTCCCAGCGGACCGACACCGATGCCCCTGTCACGGCACCGCTGCAGGAACCGGTCGAACAGGGGCGCGCGGACGATCCCCTCGACCTCGGCGTGGATGGTCAGCACGTTGAGCTCGTCGGGCCGCAGGCAAGCGAGGAGGCGTTCGTTGTAGTTGTCGTCGGTGACGCCTCCCCGGCCGATGAGTTCGTCGTAGGTCGGCATCGTCGTCGGCACCTGCACGGCATACTCGCGACCGTCCCGCGCCGGGATGAACACGCCGCGACCGCGGCAGTCGCTGTTGTAGCGGAAACCGAGCATGGACTTGGCTTCCAGCACACGCTCGTTGCATACCCATCCGGCGGCGGCCGACGTGTCGGGGCGCCGCCCGATCAGCTCGCTCAGCAGATCGGTACCGCGCGACAGTTCCTCGTACAGCGCCTGCACGTCCATTCGCGGCGCCCGCCGTTGCCAGCGCTGATGGTCCCAGGCGTGCAGGCCGATGTCGTGCCCGGCCGCGTCGGCATCCCGGATCACCTTGCCGAGATGTGTGCCGATCACGCGACCGGGCCACAGGGTGCCGGCGAACAGGATCCCCCAGCCATACAGGCTGGCGGCATTCGAGCGCAGCATCTTGATAAGGAAGCTCGGCCGCAACAACCGCCACAGGTGCCGTCCCATGTTGTCCGGCCCGACCGAAAAATAAAAGGTCGCCTTGATGTCATGCCGGGCCAGCGTATCGAGCAGCCGGGGCACGCCGTCGCGCGTTCCCCGATAGGTATCGACGTCGATTCGAAGGGCGATCTGGGTCACGTTTTGGCGGCAGCCTGTCCGGCCCTGGAATCCGACTCGCGCGGCTCAAGGTGGTCCCTCAGGAAAAAGTCGAGGGTCTGCGCGACGGAAACCTCCAGCGGGATCTTCGGCTCCCAGGACAGGTACCTGATCGCATTGCGGATACTGGGACGGCGATGCGTCACGTCCTGATAGCCGTCGCCATAGTACGATTTGCTCTCGATCTCGCGGAGCCCGGCGAACGGCGGGAAATGGCCGCGCAGCTCGTGCTTCTCGAACTCGCTGACGACGAGCTTCGCGAGTTCCTTGATGCTGGCTTCATTGTTCGGATTGCCGATATTGAAGATCTTGCCGTCGCATACGCCGTTGTCGTTCTCGATGATGCGGTACAGGCATTCGATCCCTTCCGAGACGTCCGTGAAACAGCGCTTCTGCTCGCCGCCATCGATCAGCAGCAGCGGCGTACCCTCGACGAGATTGAGGATGAGCTGCGTAATCGCCCGGGAGCTGCCGATCCGTGCCGCGTCGAGGCTGTCCAGGCGCGGCCCGAGCCAGTTGAACGGCCGGAACAGGGTGAATCGCAGGCCGTCGCGTTGACCGTATGCCCAGATGACCCGGTCGATGAGTTGCTTGCAGGCCGAATAGATCCAGCGTTGCTTGTTGATCGGGCCGACGATCAGGCGGGACGTGTCTTCGTCGAACTCCGGATCGTCGCACATGCCGTACACTTCCGAGGTCGAAGGGAATATCACCCGCTTCCCGTATTTCGCGCAATAGCGGATGATCTTCAGGTTCTCCTCGAAATCGAGCTCGAAGACCCTGAGCGGGTTTCGCGTGTACTCGATCGGCGTCGCGATGGCGACCAGCGGGATGATCACGTCGCACTTCTTGATGTGATACTCGATCCACTCGCTGTGAATCGAGATGTCCCCTTCGTGAAAGAAGAAATTCGGGTGCGATTCCAGGCGTTTTATGGCGGCATTGTTGAGATCCATGCCGTGGACTTCGTAATG
>JBAUVS010000251.1:0-18635 GCA_049583345.1 Woeseiaceae bacterium | reverse complement strand
GGCCGCTCCTGAGCAACCCGCCGCCGAACGCTACGACATCGACGTCAAGGATTCTCCGGCGCGCGACTTCTTTATGAATCTGGTCAAGGGGACGGAATACAACATGGTCGTGCACCCCGACGTGGAGGGCACGATCACGCTTTCGCTGCACGGCGTGACGATCGACGAAGTGATGAGCGTGACGCAACGAGTCTTCGGCTACGAATACATACGGACGCGCACAGGCTTCATCGTAATGCCGGCGCGCCTGGAAGCACGCGTGTTCCACGTCGACTACCCGAACCTGCGGCGCCAGGGCATCACGCAGACACGCATCAGTTCCGGCGACACCATGAACGACGTTCGCGACGCCGCCGAATCGCAGTCCGGGCCGACGCCGGGCAGCCTCGTGAACACGAGCGGAGAAACGGATTTCTGGAAGGAGATCGAGTCGGCACTCAAGAGTCTGCTCGGGGACGCGGAGGGCCGCAGCGTGGTCCTGAGCCCGCAGGCCAACCTGGTCGTCGTGCGCGGCCTGCCGTCCGAGTTGCGCGAAGTGGAGGCCTACCTCTCGAAGGTACAGGGCAACATGGTCCGGCAGGTGATCATCGAAGCGAAGATCCTCGAAGTCGTGTTGTCCGACCAGTTTCAGGCGGGCATAAACTGGGCGGCGCTTGCGGAGACCGGTTCGCGCCAGATCGTGTTCGGGCAGACCGGCGGCGGCACACTGCTCGGCAATTCCGGCACCTCCGACATCGCGGGCCAGACCGGAGATCTCGACCCGCGGAATCCCAGCCAGGTCGACGGCACGCTCACCTCGGCCTTCGGCGGCATGTTCAGCATCGCCGCCACCGCCGGGGACTTCACGGCATTCATCGAGCTCCTGCAGACACAGGGCAACGTACAGGTGCTGTCGAGCCCGCGTGTGTCGACCGTCAACAATCAGAAAGCGGTGATCAAGGTCGGCAACGAAGAGTTCTTCGTGACCGATATCTCGACGACGACGGTGACCGGCGCCGGCGCGACGACCAGCACGCCGGATATCACGCTGACGCCGTTCTTCTCCGGCATCGCACTCGACGTTACGCCGCAGATCAGTCGTGCCGGCGAAGTCATCCTGCACATCCGTCCCGCGGTGACCAAGGTGGAAGACCGGCGCAAGGATATTGTCGTGGCGGGGTCCGACGAATCCTTGCCGCTTGCGTACTCGACGGTGCGCGAGACAGACAGCATCGTGCGCGCGAAGAGCGGGCAGATCGTCGTGATCGGCGGCCTGATGCAGGATTCGACCCAGGAATTGGTCGCCAAGACGCCGCTACTGGGCGACATCCCGGGCGTCGGGCGGCTGTTCCGACACAACAAGCGCGTGTCGCAGAAGACCGAACTCGTCATCCTGCTGCGGCCCGTCGTCGTGGACAGCGATGAGGCGTGGGATTACGCCGTGGGTCGGGCAGCGCCCGGAAGCGAAGTCCCGTGAGCACGGGAAGCGCCGCCAGCGTCCGCCGGCGCCTGCGTCTCGGTGAGCTCCTGATCAATGCCGGTGTTCTGACGCCGTCTCAGCTGGACGATGCACTGGCCGAACAGAAGAAGAGCGGCGGCCGGCTCGGAGAGACGCTGATCCGTATGGGGCTGGCGGACGAGGACCAGCTCGTCACGGCGATCTCGGAGCAGCTTGCCGTCGCGCGCGTGGATCTGTCGGATTTCAAACTCGACGAGAAGCTCGTGCTCAAGCTCCCGGAGATCGCGGCGCGCCGCCTGCGCGCACTCGTGCTGGCCGAACAGGTCGACGGCTACCTCGTCGCGATGGCCGACCCGACCGATCTGCTGGCCGAGGACGAGCTGGAACGGCTGCTCGGCCGCCCCGTGCATGCGGCGATCGTGCGGGAACGGGATCTCGCCAGGGCCCTCGACCGGGTGTACCTGCGCTACGCGCAGATCGCCGGGCTCGCCGAGGAACTCGGCCAGGAAATCGCCGAGTCCAGGGGCAAGGATGCCGACTGGAGCGACTCCGACGACTCCGACGCGCTGGTCAGCCGGCTCATCAATTCGCTGCTCGAGGAAGCGATCCGTGCCGGTGCCTCCGACATCCACATCGAGCCGGGCGAGGACGTGCTGCGTGTGAGATTCCGCGTCGACGGCGTACTGCGGGAGCAGCCGGTCGGCCAGAAAGAAGTGGCCGCGGCGCTGGTGTCGCGGCTCAAGCTCTCGGCGGGGCTCAACATCGCGGAGCGCCGCCTGCCGCAGGACGGCCGGTTCCGGGTGACCGTGCGGGGAACACTGCTCGACGTACGCCTCTCGACCATGCCCACCCAGCACGGCGAGACGGTCGTGATGCGTCTCCTGGACCAGAGTACGGGTCTCCTCGACCTGGGCCAGCTCGGCATGCCCGAGCGTATCCGGCAGCGCATCGGCAGCGTCATCCATCGTCCGAACGGGATGCTGCTGGTTACGGGGCCCACGGGCAGCGGCAAGAGCACGACGCTATACGCCGCATTGACGGAGTTGAATTCCCCCGAACGCAAGATCATCACGATCGAGGATCCGGTCGAGTACAGGATGCCGCGAGTCAATCAGGTCCAGATCCAGCCGCAGATCGGTCTGGATTTCTCGCGTGTCCTGCGCACCGCACTGCGCCAGGATCCGGACATCATACTCGTGGGCGAAATGCGCGACCGGGAGACGGTGGAGATCGGCCTGCGCGCGTCGATCACCGGGCATCTCGTCCTGTCGACGCTGCACACGAACGATGCACCCAGCACCGCCGTGCGCCTGCTGGACATGGGCGCACCGGGCTACCTGATCGCCAGTGCCCTGCAGGCCATCGTCGCACAGCGCCTGATCCGGCGTTTGTGCGACCGCTGTTCGAAATCCCATCGGCCCGACGCCGCGGAGCAATCGTGGCTGGAAGGCGTCATCGGTGGCGACGCGGAGGTGCGCGAATACCGGCGGGCCGTGGGCTGCAATCACTGCAACCAGGTCGGGTACTCCGGGCGCATCGGCGTCTATGAACTGCTCGAGCTGAACGGCGACTTGCGCGATGCGCTGCGCCGTGACGATGCGATCGGGTTCGTCGCGGCGACGGAAAAGGCGCCCGGCTATCGATCGTTGACCGTCGCGGCGATGGAACACGCGCGAGAGGGCGTCACCAGCCTCTCCGAAGTGATGCGCGTGGTCGGCGCCGACGCCGCACCCTGAGTCGAATCCGGAGACCCCGATGGCGCTGTATGGCTACATGGCTCGCGACGGTCAGCGCAAGGCCGTGCGCGGCGAGCTCGAGGGTCGCGGCCGCACGGAGGTGGCCGAGTACCTGTTCAAGCAGGGGCTGACCCCGGTTACGATTTCGGAGCGCCGCGCCGCGGTTCGGCTGCTGGCAACGTTGCGGCAACGCCTCGCCGGCCCCCCGCAGCTGGTCGACCTCATCTTCTTCTGCCGGCAGATGTACTCGATCACCAAGGGCGGTCTGGCACTGCATCGTGGCGTGCGCACGCTGGCGCAGGTCGTGCGCCATCCGCGCCTCAAGGCCGCGCTGGTGGAAATGCGCCGTTATCTCGACGAAGGCCGTGCGCTGTCCGAGGCGATGAGCGCGCAACGCGGCGTCTTCCCGCCTTTGGTCATCAACCTGATCCGGGTCGGGGAGCACACCGGGCGTCTCGACGTGGCGCTGGCGGAACTGCAGAAGAACCTGGAGGTCGAGCACACGACGTCGCGCCGCATCAAGGCGGCCTTGCGCTACCCGGTGCTGGTCGTCGTGGCGATAGGCATTGCCCTCGTGATCGTCACGCTGTTCGTCATCCCGGTGTTTGCCGGCGTGTTCGCGAACTTCGGGGCGGAACTGCCCGTGATCACGCGGGTGCTGCTGGCGGTTTCCTCCTTCGCGCAACACTGGTGGCTGGCCGTCGCCGGGGCGGTGGCGGCGGGGATCGCCGGTTTGCGTACCTTCGTAAAAACGGATCGGGGCGCGCAGCTCTGGGGCCGCTGGTCGCTCTCCGTTCCCTTGTTCGGGCCCCTACTGAAGAAGGCGGCACTTGCCCGCTTCTGCCGCACGCTCGCCATGTGCATGCGGGCCGGGATCGTCATCGACCAGGCCGTCAGCGCCGTCGCCGCCGCGAGCGGCAACCGGTACTTCGCGCAACGCCTCGGTTCGATGCGAGAGCGAATCGCGCAGGGCGAGTCGCTCACGGCCGCGGCGCGACAAGCCGGATTTTTCACGCAGCTCGTGATGCAGATGATCACGACCGGCGAGGAGACGGGGCGGCTCGAAGAGATGCTCGAGGAAGCAGCGACATTCTACGAGCGCGAGGTCGAATACGACGTCACCATGCTCGGGGAGTACGTCGAACCCGTGCTGCTCGTGCTCGTCAGCGGGCTGGTACTGATGCTGGCGCTCGGCATCTTCCTGCCCATGTGGGACCTGGCGCGGGTGGCCTTCCGGCATTAGCGCCAAGGGCTCAGGATTGTGATCCGTTTCACGGAAGTTATTGATAAAAAAAGTAATTATGTGAACTGCGCCCGCGGCCACAAGACCGTCGGGGAGAGCAATGTGGGAGGAGTCTGCATGAACAAGTCCGCTCAGTCCGGATTCACGCTGATCGAACTCGTCGTCGTCATCGTAATCCTGGGTATCCTGGCCGCAATGGCGCTGCCCCGCCTGATCTCGATGGAGAGCGAAGCGCGCACGGCGGTGGTCGATACGATCTACAACGGCATCCGGTCCGGCTCGAACATGGTCTATGCCAAGGCTGCCGCGGCCGGCCAGCTTTCCAGCGGCTCGTACAACATCGACCTCGGCGGCGGCGTCACCGTCAATGCGCGATACGGCTACCCGAACACAAATTCAAATCAGAATATTCAGAATCTGTTCGAAGACCTTTCTACCAGGGTCAACGTGTCCGGCACCGGCACTCAGCGCGATCTCTGGGTCGACGGCAAGACGAACTGCGGTGTGTCATACGCCCGCGCGGAAGCTGCCGGCGACCGGCCGACGATTACGCGCGTGGTCACCGGCTGCCAATAGGCCCGGGCAGTGCGCGCGTGGCGCGCCTCCCCGTGCCGGCCGCCGATCCGATCCGGAGCGATTGGCGTGACCGACTCGAGGCACGATAACGGTTTCACGCTCATCGAGCTCGTCGCCGTTGTCGTCGTGCTCGGAATCGTGCTCGTCGTGGCGGCCCCGTACATGGACGGTGGCCGCAGTTTGCGAGAACTGGACTACCCTCAGGCCTTGCTTGCAGACCTGCGTTTCGCGCGGCGGCGCGCCGAAGCGGACGGTTGCGAAGTGCGGGTCGCGATATCGGCCACGTCCGTCTCGTACAGACAGCGCGCCGCGCTTTGCAGCGGCGCTTTCAACCGCCCGGTCGAATCTCTCGACGCAACGGGTGCGCTGCTCGACGCTGCGCCGCCCGAAGGCGTGAGCCTCGCGTCCAGCCCGCCGGTCTTCTATTTCGACGCGGCGGGCCGGGTGCTCGACAGCGTCGGCGGGGCGGCAGTCGACGTGACGATCACGGCCGGTTCCCGGCAGATCGACGTCGAGGGTGCAACCGGTTATGCGGCGTTCTGAGTCCGGTCGATTGTTCCCGAGTCGCGAGCGCGGCTTCAGCCTGCTGGAAGTGGTCGCGGCAACCGTCGTCATGGGCCTCGTCTTTGCGGGTTTTGTGAGTGTCTACGGCACGGTGTTGCGCAGCGGCAGCGACGCCGTCCTGCAGAGCCAGGCGGACGGTATCGCGGCCGCGTATCTCGACGAGATCCTGGCGCAGCCCTATAGCGACCCGGACGATGGCGCCATTTGCGGAATCCCGGAAGCGAGCCGGGCGGCCTTCGACAACGCCTGCGACTATGACAACCTCGCGCAAAACGGATGCACGACAGTCAGCGGCGCCTGCCCGACCGTGGGAAGTTGCGCCTGCGACCGCGACGGGGCGCCCGTCGACGGGCTGCGAGGATTCGGAGTATCGGTCGGTGTCACGCCGGCCTCGGTCGGCGGCGTTGACGGGCTGCGGGTCCGCGTGACCGTGAACCACGATGGCGTGGCAGGTAACGGCGTCACGCTGGACGCGTTCCGCACGGCGGATTGAGCGATGAGATCCGGGCGCTGCGTCAGGCATGCCGCGGGGTTCTCGATCATCGAGCTGATCGTAGCGCTCGCGATCAGCGCGACGATCGCTGCCGGACTGATGCTGTGGTTGCAGCGTCCCCTGGAGGCTTTGCAGGGATCCTATGCAAGGGCGGCCGCCCTCGACCAGGCACAGCGCGTGGTGGCGCAGTTGCAGCGCGAATTACCGGACGCGTTGCCGAACAGCGTACGCATCGGCTGCGGTGGCGGTTGCCTGGAGTTCATCCCGGTCGTCGCGTACGGCGATTACCGGGCGGGGCCGCCGGGAGACGTCCTGGACTTTGCGGCACCGGACGACCGCTTCGACGTGTTGAAGTCGCTGGCGGCGCCGCCCGCAGCCGGAATGCAGGTCGTGATCAACAACCAGAACGCGCTCCCCGGCGGCAGCCTCAGTGCGTACAGCGCCTCTGCCAACAACAATCGCGCGGCGGTCGCCGCGGGATCGAGCGCCGCCCTGATACGCATCGCGACGAAACAATTTCCGGCGCCGTCGCCGAATCAGCGCTTCTACATCGTTTCGACACCCGTGTCGTATCTGTGTGCGCCCCAGCCTTCGGGGGGCACGATCCGCCGCTACGCGAATTATGCTATCCAGTCGGCGCAGCCGGCGAACACGGCGCTGGGAGATCGTCTCGTCGGCGGCGTGACCGGCTGCACCTTCGCCCTGGAGCAGCCCGATCTCGTCACCCTGCGGGTCGCCGCGATCGGCGACGGGACCGAGCCGGTGCAATTCCTCGCACAGGTGCGGATGGACTACGTGCCATGACACGGAATGCGCGGCGGTACCGGCGGCAAGGCGGCGCGATCCTGCTTACCGTCGTCTTCATCATGGTCGTGCTCGGCCTGATCGCGGCATTCCTGACGCGCAGCCTGGGCGCCCAGCATGCGGAGGCGAGCCTGGACCATCTGTCGACGCAGGCCCGCTTTGCGGCTGCGAGCGGCATCGAATGGGGTCGTGGGCGTGCATTGTCGGGCGGTATTTGCGGCAATGGCCAGATCATCGTCGGCGAATTTACGGTTTCCGTCAGCTGCGAAGCGGTCGCGGTAACGGAAGGGTCCGCAACCTACAACATGTACGACCTCAGCGCCGAGGCGCGCCACGGCAGCTATGGCGATGCGGATTTCATGCGCCGGGTTCTGGAGCGCCGTGTCGCCGATCGCTAGAACCTATCTCAAAATACCTGGTGGCCGCGTTGCAGTCCCGGATGTCGCGAGGCAAGGCGCGAGGAGCGAAGTTAGTTTGTTCGTTGTTCCAAATGAGTGACGAGCAACGCGGCATTCGCGGCATCCGGGATCGCAACCCGTCGCGACTTCACCGATATCCCGACACAACGCGCCAGCGGATTCGTACAGCGCGCGACGCGTTCGTGCAGGTCAATAGTCTCGTCGAGCTCCGGCAGCGGATAGTGCTCCCGGCCGTCCACGGTCTTGACGCCGGATCGCCCTCAATACCAGCGGCTGGTCCCGACGCTCATGTACCCGTGATTGCCGACCGGAATACCAACGCTGAGCCCCACGCCGACGTTGCCGGAACAGCCGCCGAGCGTCAGGCAGGTGAGCAATGCGGCACCCAGTAGAAGCGTTCGTTTCAGATATCGCATTTCATTCCCCTTACATCGGCAGTTTCTGCAGGACCAGCACGGCGCCGGACGGATCCGCGACGACGGCCAGCGTGCCGTCGCGTACTTTCGGCGAAACGGGCAGCAGGATCGAGCCGCCCAATGACTCGGCGCGCCGTGCCGCGGCGGCCGGGTCCTCGACGCCGAAATACGACAGCCACAGCGGCTCCCAGTGCTCGGTCGGATTCCTGAGGATGCCCGCGCGATTGACGCCGCTTGCCGACATCATCGTATATTGACCGCCGCGCCTGGCGATCGTTTCGGCCTTATAGCCGGCAATCGATCGATAGAAGTCTGTCGCCGTCGCGGGATCGTTTGACAACAGCTCCGTCCAGACGACCCGGCCGGGCGCCGGCGCCGTCGTTGCGTCGTCCGGGTCGCCCATATTGCTGTGCACAAAGCCGAGTACCGCGCCTTCCGGATCGACGACCGCGGCCACCCGGCCGATGTTGACGTTGCGCGCCGCGACCGCGACCCTGCCGCCGCCGGCCGTGGCCTTTGCGACCGCGCCGTCGACGTCGGTGACGGACATGTACGGCAGCCACCGCGACAGCCGGGCACCGTCGTCCGGCTTTGCGACCGGCACCATGCCCGCCACGTAGACGTTGCCGGATTTCGCGAGCACGTAGTCACGCCCGCCGGGCCCCTTCGTGTCCTCGAATGTCCAGCCGAACAGTCCGCCGTAAAATCGCCGCGCCGCCGTGACATCCTCGGTGATCAGGTCGCGCCAGACAAATTTGCCGGTCAACGGCTGCTGCGAAAACGTCATGCCCGACAGGTCGCGTGTCGTGGTCGTCGTGCATGCAGCGACAATGGCGATTGCCGCGATGAATGCCAGGGTAAACGCTTTCTTCATGAGATATCGCTCCGCCGGGCCATCGGCCGGTCCCCTAGTCTAGACCAAAAAGCCCGACCGGCGCTCCTCCCGCACCGTGATTCGGTCAAGCTGGCACCGGCTAACCTGATACGGAATCACGGACGATTTACGCCGGCCGGGCAAGGTGTATGATCCGCCGAACACGGGCGCCGTGTCCCGCATCGGGCCTTTCGTGCGGCGCCGGGAGTAACCATGCACCTTCGAAACTTTCCGGCCGGAATGGCCGTCCTGTTGTGTCTGTCCCCCCTGCCGGCGACGGCCATTGCGGCTGTTGCGAGCCAGAAGGACGCTGCAGAAATCGCGTCCTACCGGCTGAGTATGGATGTCGCGCACAAGGTGGAAGCTGCGGCACTCGCGATGCAGCGCGGGTTCGAAGCAGCCGGTGAGGATGAGCCGGACCTGTTCGACGAGGATGAGGATCTCGACGATTCCGTGGCCAGCCTCGAAGGCAATCCGATTACGTCCGCGGCGCTACGCTCTGCGGGTATTTCGGCGCGTGAGTTCATGAGTTTCCTTACGTGCTGGGCGCAGACTGCGTTGTACGCACAGTTCGCGCAGTCGGGAAAGGCCGAGAATATGCCGTTAAAAGTCCTTCCGGAGAACCTGCAGTTCGTCGCGGATCATGCCGAAGAGCTCGACGCGATGCGCAGGGAATGGAAGGAAGACGAAGACTGAGTCTTGTCGGCCGCCGGAAGATCAGGCAAGCGTCTTCCGGATGAAGGCGACCACGTCGGCGCAGCCGTCGATGAGCGGGTCGACGGCCGGGACACCGTGCTTCTCGCGCAGGGTTTCCAGGTAGGAGGCCCGGAGATCCGTCGGTAGTGCGGACGTGTTGACCGATATCCCGACGCAGCGCGTCAGCGGATTCGTACGGCGCGCGACGCGCTGATGCAGGTCGATCGTCTCGTCGAGTTCCGGCAGCGGGAAGTGCTCCCAGCCGTCCACGGCCTTGCGCACGGCGTCGTGACAGACGACGAAACCGTCGGGCTGCGATCCGTGCAGCAGACCCATACTGACGGCGGCGTAGCCGGGGTGGAACAGCGAGCCCTGACCCTCGATAACGTCCCAGTGATCCGGTTTGTTAGCGGGGGACAGTACTTCGGCCGCGCCGGAGACGAAGTCCGCCACGACGGCGTCGATCGGCATGCCTTCGCCGGCGATGATAATGCCGGTCTGGCCCGTCGCCCGGTAGGTCGAGTTCATCCCGGCCTCCCGCAGTGCGGCATCGAGGGCCAGCGCGGTGTATTTCTTGCCGATCGCGCAGTCCGTGCCGACGGTCAGGATGCGCATGCCGCTGCGCTTCTTGCCGGTGCCCACGGGCAGGTTCTTCGGCGGTGTACGCACATCGACGAGGCGGGCGCCCGAGGTCTTCGCGGCCGCGACCATGGCCGGGTCGTCGGCGAGTTTCGTGTGCATTCCGCTGACGATGTCGATGCCTGCCGCCGCGGCTTCGTACATGACGGCTGTCCAGCTGTCCGGTACCTTGCCGCCGATGGTGGCGACGCCGATGATGAGGCTGCCGACGCCGTTTGCCACGGCGCTCTCGAGGTCGAGGTCGGGGACGCCCAGGTCGACAGCGGCATCGGAGAAACGGAGCTGGCCCGCGACGGCCTCCCGCCGCCAGTGCACGATGCCCAGGCCGGTCTTGGTGTAGTGTGGATCCTGTTCGTCGCCGACGAGCAGCAGGTAGGGTTTTCTCAAAACGATCTTGGTGATGTCAGCCATGGCAGATGAGTATCCGGAGGATTTTTGCGCCGGTAGCCGGCAGCGGCGATTCTGTGCTTCGTCCGCCTACAAGGCCAGCAGTGCGGTGATGCCGACGCCGATGAACGTTGCGATCGCGTAGCCGAACATGCCGACCAGGATCCCCGGCGCGACCAGCGGCTGCCAGCCCTTGCCAGCCGCCAGCGCGGCCGCCGGCGCGGGGCCGAGGATGCAGGCGTTCGAGGCGATCATGACTTCGGCGAGGTCGAGGCGGAACAGCCTGCCGACGACGACGAGGATCGCGAGGTGCACGCTGACCATCACGACGATGAACATCAGGATGGGCAGCGCCGCGCCGACCACGTCGGCGAGGCTGGCGCCGGCGCCGATGCAGACGAAGAACAAATACATGAACAGCGTGCCGATCTCGAAATCGGCGGTCACGTGGCGGACGATCGGCGTCGCGAAGTTCGCGACCAGCAGCGAAAGCACCGTGACGACGAGGATATACAGCGACCCGAAGGCGAACAGGTCGGTCAGCCATCCGCTCACCGCGCAGACGATGAGGCTGATGGCGAGCCCGTTGGCGGCGCGCGGGAGACTGAACGGCGCGGCTTGCGCCGGCGTGACGCGGGATTCCTCGGACTTGTCCTCCGCCGCCTCTCCGATGAACCGGGAGGGCATCGCCTTGCGTACGAAGCGCAGGGCGGGCAGGGACATCAGCGCCACCAGGAAGAACACGGCGCCGACGGCGTCGGCCGACAGCCCGGCCGTATAGACCGAAGCGTGCTCCTCCAGGCCGACGGCGTGTGCCGTCGCAACGTAGTTGAGCGACCCGCCGATGTAGCTCGACGTGATGGTGCCCGCGATCTGCGGTTCCAGCGGCCCCATGTCGATCACCGACGCGCCGACGAACGCGCCGACCACGGTCGCGACCGTGGCGACCAGGAAGGCGACCAGGGTCGGGCCGGACTCGGAAAAAATGGTCCTGAAGTCGGCCCTGAGCAGCAGCAACGGGATCGCGGCCGGCACGAGGTACTGTGCGACGCCGTCGTACAGTGGGGCCTTGTGCGGGATGACGCCGGCATTGGCGAGCGCCATCGCGCAGGCGAGCAGCACCAGCGGGCCCCCGAGCTGCTGGCCCCAGCGGCGGCGTTCGGCCCACATGCCGAACGCCACGATGGCCATGATGATGGCGCTGAGCGCGAACGTCTGGTCGGCGTCGATCAATGGCAAGCCTCCTTCACTGAGGAACTACAGTACCGGAGAAGTGCGCCGACGATACTGTGGAAACTCTGATTGATTCGTCATTGCGAGGAGCGAAGCGACGCGGCAATCTACAGCTGGTTGATTTCAATGACTGGATTGCTTCGCTTCGCTCGCCATGACGAAGCATTTTCGCATGAATCAGAGTTTCCCCGGGTCTTACAGGACCCCGGATCAGAACCGCGCGCCGACCGAGAGTCCGAAGCTGCGGGGCCGGATCAGGCCGAGTCCGACCGCACCGTTCGGCAACGCGCCTTCCGCCTCGATAGTGGTTACGCCGAACTCGTCCGTCAGGTTCTTGGCGTACAGCTCGACGGACCAGCGGCCGGCGTCGAGCCCCGCCCGCAGGTTGACCGTCGTGTAGCTGCCTGCCTGGCGTATGCTGCCGTCGGACGCCCGATTGCCGAACGCCGCAGGTCGATCGCCGACATAGCTGGCGAGACCGCCGACGTATGCCGTCTTGTCCCCCGACACCTGCCACTCGTAGTCGGCCAGCAGGCTGTAACTCCAGTCGGGTACGAAGGTCAGCGGATCGCCGTCCATGCCGCCGACGATCGGATCGGTATCCTGCGTCAGGTAGGCGTCCGTGTAGGCGCCGTTCAGTCCGATGGTCAAGCCGTCCGTCGGGCGGACGGTGGCGGTGAACTCGAAACCCTTGCTCTTGGCGGTACCGCCGTTCGCGTTGATCCCGATGCCGTTGACCACGGCATACAGCTGGATGTCCTCCCAGTCGAGCTCGTAGGCCGTGAAATCGATCCCGAAGCGGCCGTCCGCCGCGTCCGCCTTGAGGCCGAGCTCGTAGCTCGTCAGGCTGTCCGAGTCATAGGAGCCGGGCGTGCCCGGCGGCGCGCCCGGAGGCAGCACGTTCGGTCCGCCGGGACGGTAACCCGTCGCGACCCGCGCGAAGATCGACAGGTTGTCGTTGACCTCGAACCGCGGCGAGATGGAGTAGGTAAACGGGCTCTCCGACGACTTCGCTTCGTCGAAATTGATGACGGTGCCGAGCAATGCACCCTGGAGGACCTGGGACGCAGTCTGTTCGTCCTTGCTCGAGCGCCCGCCGAAGGACAGGTCGAAACGCGGTGTGACGTGCCAGGTCGCGTTGGCGAACACGGCATATTCCTTGTAGTCGGACGGCAGCCTGGCCTCTACCAGGACAGGAATGTCCGACGCGAGAGTCTCGGTCCCCGCCTCGACGGCGAGTAATTCCTGCGGATCGATGCCCGAATCCTCCTTGGTGTAATACAGGCCCAGCAGCCACTCGAAGCTGTCGTCCTCGGCAGACAACAGGCGCAACTCCTGGGTGAACTTGTCAGTCTTGGTGATCTGGCCCAGCACGGCACTGAGCGGGCGCGTTGTCGGATCGCCGAAATAGAACGTCGTCGCAGACGCGGTCGGAACACCGAGCAACTGGGTGTTGGCCGCGGCATCGGTCTGGAAGTCCTCGTTGAACTTGCTGTAACTCGTCACCGACTCGAGGCTGGTGCCCCCGAAGTCCCAGTTCAGCGTCGCGCTGTAGATCCGGTACTGGATGTCGGTGTAGTCGAGCTGGTATCGCGACCGGACCGGGTCGCTGTGCAGCGGTTTCAGCGTCACGGGATCGGCGTCGACGATGTTGGAGGAATCGCTGTTGAGGTTCTGCATCAGCACCATGAAATTCATGGAGAACCGGTCCGACGGCTGGAACAATGCCGACACCCGCCCGCCGTAGGAAGCCACGGAATTGATGTTCTGCTCGACGCGGGTCCCCTGGACGACGTTGACGTTCGGGTCCGTGAGACTGGGGATGGGATTATCGCCGATCGAGTCGATGTAGCCGCCGTCGTTACGGTAGAACCCGGTGGCACGGATTGCGAAACTGTCGCTGACCGGCACGTTCACGACGCCGGTCACCGCGTAACCCATGTCCCCTCCCGACACGCTCTCCATTGACGCCTGGGCCCGGGCTTCGAACGCTTCCGTGTTCGGGGCATTGGTGACGTATTTCATGACGCCGCCCAGCGAACTCGCACCGTACAGCGTCCCCTGCGGACCGCGCAGCACCTCGATGCGCGCGAGGTCGAAGGTATCGAAGTCACCGGACAGGACCGCGGCATTCGCGAGGCCGCTGCTGGATCCGAACGGCACGTCGTCGACATAGACGCCGACCGTGGTCGCGACGCCGCCGGTGTTGACGCCCCGCAACGTGAGCCGGGTTATGCCGTTCGTTCCCGAGGTGAGGCTGAGGCCGGGCACCATCGGGGCGAAGTCCTGGAAGTTGTCAGCCTGCTGGCGTTCCAGCGCGTCGCCGGTCAGCACGCTGATCGACAACGGGACCTTGCCGAGCGCCTCGGAACGCTTCTGAGCCGTGACGACGATCTCTTCCAGCGGCGCGGCTTCCTTCTCCTGCGCCGCGGCCCGTGGCGCGTAGCCGGCGGCAAAGCAAGTCGCGACCATGACGCTCATAGCCGCTGCAATTCGGGTATGCAGTCTGCACATTTTAGTATCCGTCCAGTGAGGAATGGGCCGGGGTGCCCCCTGCAACCCCGCGCGCGACATACGCGAACGATATTAACGGGGACCGCGCAAAAACCAGTAGTCAGATACGGCGGGCGACTGTGCAGAAACGGTGGATGTCGCCAGGCGCCCGGGGCGTTGCGACGCGCCGGAATGCGGGCGACTCAGTTGCTGTTGACGCGCCGCCACTCCCTCGGCGTGTGCCCGCAATGGCGGCGGAACGCGCGCGAGAACGCCGAATGGTCCTCGTAGCCCACGATGTTTGCGATCTCCGAAATCGAGTGGCGGTTCTCCCGCAACAGGAACCGCGCGGCCTCGATGCGCTTGTTGAGGCAGTACTGCAGCACGGTCGTCCCGTTCATGGACTTGAATCCGCTCTTCAGGCGTGTCTCGGAGATGCCCAGTTGCCGTGCGAGGTCGGTCAGCGACGGCGGGTTCGCGTATTCCATGGCCAGGATCGTGCGGGCGCGACGGATCTTCTCACCGCAGGGCTGGTCGAGGTCGACGAGGTCGTTGTCGCCGAGCGTGCGGCTGTTCTTCAGGATCTGCAGGCCGATACACAGTAACTCGTCGAACTTGGCGGACATCCAGTGACCGAGCAGGGAACCGGACACGGGCAGATGGAAACACGACCAGATCGAGTCGCGGTGGACCTCTTCGAGGAAAAACACTCGCTGGCGGGGTTTACGGTGCGTGCCGTCGAGAAGTTCGGTCAGCCAGGCCGGGAATTCGTCCTTCGACTCCCCCAGCCGTTCCAGCAGGTTCGACAGCGTCGTGTAGACGACGACGTGGCGGATCTGGGTGTTGGTCTTCGGGACGCGATAGGTGATCTCTTTCCTGGGCAGGGCGGAGACCAGCAACGCCGGGCCGAGGTCGTGAACGTTCTTGCGTTTGCCGAGGTACTCCGAGCGTTTGACCGTCGAGACGAACTGGAAACTGATGAGGTCGGACACCTCGTTGTGGATCACGATCGGCCTCTGCAGGAAGGCGTCGTTGATCTCGATCATTTTGTCTGCGTCGATGCGGTAACACGCCGAACCTTCGAAGCCGGCCGTCGACAGGTCATGGATGAAATTGCGATCCGGAGTGGACTCGAACGCCGTGATACGTTGCGCGTTTCCCAACAGGGCGCCCAGCCGCGCACGGGACAGACTTTCCGGATCGAAGCTGTCGTCGACCTCGAGGTAGTATTCGTCCCCGTAATGCATGCGCTCTCTCCGCGGCTGCCCCCGCGGGGCCGGATATGTGCCGCTTCTGCACATTATGGTGGCGTATCGGCCTAACCTGCAAATAACGGGCAAGGCTATGATTCCGGAGTCGAAAATCACGGCTTGGAAGGACGGGCACAGCATGAACAAGTCTCTCGGGCGGATCGGCGCCGGTATCTTCTCTCTCCTGCTCGCGGTCGCGGCCGCCGCGGAGCCGCCCAGCGTCGACGATCCGGCCGCACTGGATGCCTTCGTGGACGGACTCGTCGAACCGATGATGGCGGCGAACAACAGCCCGTCCGGCGTCGTCGTGATCATGCACAACGGCGAGCAGATCTTCGCCAAGGGCTACGGATTCGAAGACGTGGCAAAGCAGATTCCCGTCGACCCGGCTCAGACATTGTTCCGGCCCGGGTCGGTGTCGAAGCTGTGCACCTGGGTGTCGGTGATGCAACTCGTCGAGCAGGGCAAGCTGGATCTCGACACCGACGTCAACACGTACCTGAAGAATTTCCAGATCGCCAAGACCTTCGACGAGCCGATCACGTTGCGCGACATCATGACGCACACGTCCGGTTTCGAGGACGGCGCGCTCGGCTACCTGATCATTACCGATCCGGACAGGATCCTCCCGCTGGACGAGTCGATGAAGCGCTACGAGCCGGAACGCGTGAACCCGCCGGGCACGCACACCGCATACTCGAACTACGCGACGTCGGTCGCCGGCCTGATCGTCCAGAACGTCTCGGGGACGAAGTTCCAGGATTACGTGCAGCAGCACATCTACGATCCGCTCGGTATGGAGCACTCGACCTTCATCGAACCGCTGCCGGCAGGGCTCGCGGAGCACATGGCCAAGAGTTACAGGGCAGAAGCGGGGCGCTTCGTCGAGAAACCCTTCGAGATCATCTCCAATTTCGCGCCGGCCGGCGCGGAATCCTCGACCGCCACCGACATGGTCCGGTTCGGGCAGGCGATCCTGGACGGCGGCGAACTCGACGGCAACCGGATCCTCGGCGCCGATACGGTCAAGCTGATGCTGACCCGCGCGTTCTCCCACGACGACCGGCTCATGGGCATGGCACTCGGCTTCTACGAAGAGGAGCACAACGGTGTGCGGCTCGTCGGTCACGGCGGCGACACGCAGTATTTCCACTCGTATCTCGGCATCGACCAGGTTCACGACCTGACGTTCTTCGTCAGCTTCGGCGCCTCGGGTGGCAGCCACGTGCGCAGCGCGTTCACGCCGGCGTTCTACAACGAGTTCTACCCCAGGCAACCGGAACGGCCGGTGCCGCCGGAGGACTTTTCGAAGCGCGCCGGAAAATACGCCGGCAGTTACGCGTTCTGGCGCAGCAACTTCTCAACGATCGAAAAGGCCGCCGGCCTGACGAGCGCCGTCCAGGTCGCCCCGACCGCGGACAATACCCTGGTCGTCAGTTTCGGCGGTGGCGCGAAACAATATGCGGAAGTCGGTGACAACCTCTTCCAGGAACTCACGCCGGAGATCTCCCTGGTCGCCGGCATCAGCCCCAGGCTGCTGGCATTCCAGCAGGACGACAGCGGCGCCATCACGGGCTTCGTCATGGACGGGTTGCCGTTCATGTCGCTGCGCAAGCTGCCAATGTACGCGACGCCGAATTTCAACCTCTCGCTGCTCGGACTGTCGATGCTCGTCTTCCTGCTGGTCGCATTGCGGCGCTGGTACCAGCGTGCGGCAATCCGCACCCTGGCGCCGGCGGACAAGTCTGCGGTCAATGCCGGCTTTTACGCGGCCGCGGCGAACCTGCTGGTCGTGATCGCGGGCGTCATCGTCATCTCGATCGAGAAGGACTCGCTGTTCACCGGCATCCCGCTGCTGTTCAAGCTCTGGCTGATTCTGCCGATCATCGCGACCGTCGCGGGCCTGTACCTGCTGTACTGCGCGGTGCTCGCCTGGCGCGAGGGCTTGCTGGCCGGCAAGTGGGCACGGCTCCGCTACACGTTCGTGACGGTCTGTGCGCTGTTCATGTGCTGGTTCTATTACTTCTGGAACATCCTGGGCTTCCAGTACAAATGAGCGAAGCCCGACAGGTGACGGCGTCTGCGGACGCCTGGAAGTTCCGCGAACCGTTCCGGATCACGGGCTATACGTTCACCGACGTGGACCTGTTGTACGTCTCGATCGCGGAGAACGGCAGCAGCGGCCGCGGCGAGGCCGCCGGCGTCTACTACCTGGAGGAGACGGGCGAGAGCATGCTTGCCGACGTCGCGTCGGTGAGAGAGGCGGTCGAGGCCGGAGCGGGGCGCGAGCAATTGCGCAAGTTGCTGCCCCCCGGCGGCGCGCGCAATGCGCTCGATTGCGCGCTCTGGGACCTGGAGGCGAAGCGTCAGCACAAGACGATCTGGGAACTCACCGGGATCGAGCCCGGTTTGACCCGCAGCGTGCTGACGATCGGGATCGGCACGCCCGACGAGATGGCCGAGGCGGCGCGGACGCTGGACAGCAACCGGATCAAGGTCAAACTGGACGCAACGACGCCGGTCGAACGGTTGGCCGCAGTGCGCAAGGTCCGCCCGAAAGAAGAAATCATCGTCGACGTGAACCAGGGCTGGTCGTTCGATCAGTTGGTCGAGATCGCACCGCAACTCGCGGAACTCGGCGTCGCGATGATCGAACAGCCCTTGCCCCGCGGCGGCGACGAAGCGCTGGAGGGCTACCAGTCGCCGGTACCGCTGTGCGCCGACGAATCCTGTCTCTGCGTCGACGACTTCGAACAGGTGGCGCGCCGCTACCAGGTGATCAACATCAAGCTGGACAAGACCGGCGGACTGACCGAGGCGCTCGAACTCGCCGGGCTCGCACGCGCCAGGGGCATCGACCTGATGGTGGGCAACATGATGGGCACGTCGCTTGCGATGGCACCGGGTTTCGTGGTCGCGCAGCTGTGCCGCTTCGTCGATCTGGATGGCGCCCTGTTCCTCACCAAAGACCGCGACCATCCGATGTCCTACAAGCACGGCGTCGTGTCCGTGCCCCGCAGCGAGCTGTGGGGCTGACGGCCGGCGCGGGAGTGAACGAGTCACTGTTCAACCGGGTGATTCTGCCCGGCTTGCTGCTGCAGTCCATTGTCGTCGGGGGCGGCTACGCCACCGGGCGCGAACTCGTCGAATTCTTCCTGAGCTCCGGGCCCCTGGGCGGCCTGTCGGGGATGCTGGTCGCGACGATCCTGTTCAGCATCGCCAGCGCATTGTGCTTCGAGTTTGCCCGGTTGACACGGAGCTTCAATTACCGGAGTTTTTTCGGCGCATTGCTGGGCCCGGGATGGTTCCTGTACGAAATCGCTTACGCCGTGCTCGGCTTGCTCGTGCTCGCGGTGATTGCGGCCGCCGCCGGC
>JBAUVS010000250.1:0-3724 GCA_049583345.1 Woeseiaceae bacterium | reverse complement strand
ACGACAAGCAGCGCGGCGGAAATCGTAGCGAGCGCGTGATGCATGGGCGAGGCCTGGGCTCTGCGTGACGGCGCCATGCAGTATACCGCCGCCACTGCCGCGCAGAAGGCGCGATCCCCGTTCGCCGGTATAGAATGCCGGTCTCCGGCTGTGCAATGCATTGACGACGGAGCGACGGAAGATCGATGGCGTATCAACTGACATTCGAGCGGCACCCGGATTACCTGCATGCGACCGTCACCGGTTCGAATGACCAGGACGCCGTCATCCAATACCTGCGTGAAATCCGCGCGGAATGCCAGCGACAGGGCTGTTTCCGGGTCCTGATCGACGAGCGCCTGGCGGGGCCGAGGCTCGCCGTCGACGAGGTCTTCACGATCGCATCGGAAGGCGCGATGGACGCCATGGGAATCTTCGAAGCCATCGCCTACGTCGACCCCTACATGGGCCCGATGGCCGAATTCGCAGAGACGGTTGCCGTCAATCGCGGCATGCCGGTGAGGACTTTCGATTCGGTCGATGCCGCGCGCGAGTGGCTGCTCGAACAGGTCGGCAAGCCGGTGGGCCAACACATCTTCACGGGAGAGGACGACCCGCAGCGCTAGCCGTCGAGTCCCGCTACCGGGACATGCCTTCCGGCGTGCGTTATCCTTCCCCCCCACTGTCCTCTGGTCCGGCGTGGCGCTGATGTCGTTCTCGTTCGTCAGATTCCTGTGCGGCAATATCCTGTTCGGCCTCGCCGCACTCATGCTGGCGCCCTGCTTCTACAGCCTCTACCTCGGGTCGGACGACGTCGTCGCATTCTTCACGAGCGAGGCGATCACGGCCGCGACGGCGATATTGCTGATCCTCTCCAAGGGCCATACGCCCAGCCGGCTCTGGGTGCGGGAAGTCTTCCTGCTCACCGCCCTGTCCTGGATCATGGTCTCGATATTCGGCGGCTTGCCATTCCTGTTCTCGCACACCGTCTCGAGCAGTGCCGACGCCGTCTTCGAAACCGTGTCGGGAGTGACGACGACCGGCGCCACCGTGCTGTCGGCGCTCGACTCGCAACCGCGCGATATCCTGCTGTGGCGGTCGATGCTGCAGTGGGTCGGTGGCCTCGGCATCATCGCGCTCGGCGCCGCTATTCTGCCGTTCCTGCGGATCGGCGGCATGCGCCTGTTCCGCGCGGAATCGTCGGACTTCTCGGAGAAGGCGCTGCCACATACGCAGCGCTTCCTGCTGCGTCTGGTGCTCATCTACATCGTCATGTCCGTCGGCTGCGCGGTCGCCTATGCCGTTGCGGGCATGGGCGTGTTCGACGCGATCAACCACGCGATGACGACCGTGTCCACCGGCGGATTCTCGACCCACGACGCATCGATCGCCTACTTCGACTCGACCGCGATCGAAATGGTGTCGATCGTCTTCATGCTGGTCGCCGCGATGCCCTTTACGACGTTCCTCCCGCTGGCCGCCGGCGATTTCCGGCCGCTGAAGAACGACACCCAGGTGCGCAGCATGATCGGGTCGTACGCGGCCGTAGTCGTTTGCCTCGTCGCCTGGCTCGTCTGGGACCGGGGCATGGGCATCCTGGAAGCGCTCAGGGTAAGCGCATTGAATGTCGTCTCCATCGCGACGACGACCGGCTACGTCAGCGACGATTACTCGAACTGGGGCACGTTTGCAGTCGTCGTGTTCTTCTTCCTGACCTACGTCGGCGGCTGTTCCGGCTCCACCGCGGGCGGCATCAAGATCTTCCGCTTCAAGATCGCGTTCATCATGTTCCGGGAGACGATGCAGCGCCTGTTGCATCCCAACGCAGTGTTCACGCGCTCGATGAGGGGTCGGCCGATCACGGACGATATCGTTTCGTCCGTCGTCGCATTTGCGCTCGCCTATGCCTTCACCGTCTCCGTCGTTACCGTCGCGCTGGCCGCGGCCGGCAACGATTTCATCACCAGTTTCAGCGCCGCCGGCACTGCGATGGCCAACGTCGGCCCGGGTCTCGGGTCGGTCATCGGGCCGGTATCCAACTTCGCCGCCCTCAGCGACCTGTCCAAGTGGATCCTCTGCGCCGCCATGCTGCTCGGGCGGCTGGAAATATTTACGCTCCTTATCATTCTTACACCGACCTTCTGGCGCGGTTGATTGTCTATTCCCTTCGTGACACCGGATCCGACCCCGGATCTTGCGGACCACGGAGATGACCCGCGATGGCTGACCAGGGCAACAGAACGAACGCACCGCGAATCGCGATACCGGTGGACGATTCCCTGCAACACGGCGCACTGTTGCGGCGGTTCTTTCTCGCCGCCATGGCGACACTGCTGATCGCCGCCGCCGTCCTGTTCGCATTCCGACCGCACTTCGGGCGACTCGAGGTCTACGACAATATCGCGGACCTGCACTTCGCGGATCCGGAACTCGAGTCCTGTGTGCGCCGGACAGCGATCGACAACGGCTGGCCGGACGTCGGTCATTTCCGCACGCTGCGCTGTAACGATCCGGACGGCGACGGGATCGCGAGCCTGCAGGGCATAGATCAGCTCGTCTCCCTGCAGGACGTCGACCTCGCGTTCAACGAGCTGGACGACGCGGCACCGTTGGCGAACCTCCCGCACCTCGCATCGCTGGACCTCAGCCACAACCGGCTCGCGACGCTGCCGGTGTTGCGGGCGGCGAACAACGTCCGCCGCCTCGAGGTGAACTTCAATCGTCTCCCGGACCTGAGCTGGCTCGCGACCCAGGACTTCGCCGCGCTCCAGATCCTCTCGCTGGCACACAACGAGATCACCGGGATCGACTCGGTGCCCCGCCTTGCGGAACTGCGCGAACTGGACCTGCGCGGAAACCGGGTATCGGGCATCCGGTTCCTGGCCTCGCTGCCGGGTCTCGAGATGCTCGATCTGGGCAGCAATGCGATCACGGACCTGACCGGCATCGATACCGTCGGCGGCTTGCGGCGCTTGTTCCTCGACCGGAATGCGATCGCCGACATCGGCCCGCTGGCGGGTCTCGACAATCTCGAAGTGCTCGACATCGCGCACAATCGCCCCGCTTCCCTCGAACCGCTCGCGAGCCTCACCGAGCTGCAACGACTGGACATCGAGCATACGGGTTCCCGGGAACTCGACACGCTGTTCCCGCTCGGCAACATCGAGGAGCTCCGCATCGGAGGTAACCCCGGCCTGGACTGCGCATCGATCGGCAGAGCGATCGGGGAATTCGGATCCGTGGCCGTCGTGGCGGACACGGACTGCCTCGCACAGGCAGGCCGCTGAGCCGATGGCCGACCGATCCCTCAATCTGCGGGCCGCCGCGATCTTCCGGGACTGCGCCGCACTCCTCAGGCAGCAGAAAGCGAACCCGTTCCGCGTCAACGCCTACCTGCGGGCCGCAGGCAATCTCGAGACGATGGATGCGGACGTCGGGGAGATACTGCACGACGAGGGTGTCGCCGGACTTACCCGCCTGCCGGGGATCGGCACGGGCCTCGGCGCCGCGATCGAAGAAATCGCACGTACCGGACACCTGACGCGGCTCGATCGCCTCCGCGGCGAGACGTCGCCGGAGACCCTGTTCCGGAACCTGCCTGGCGTCGGCCCGGCCCTGGCGCGCCGGATCCACGACAGCTTGCACGTCGATACACTCGAGGCGCTCGAACTCGCTGCCCACGACGGTTCGCTCGCCGCCGTGCCGGGTATCGGCGAACGCCGCGTCGCGGCGATCCGGGCCGGTC
>JBAUVS010000249.1:0-3123 GCA_049583345.1 Woeseiaceae bacterium | reverse complement strand
CCGCCAAGCCGGCCGCCTCAGCGGCCGCCTTCGAGCGGATCGGGCCAGTCCGAGACGACCAGTTCCTCGTCGTCCTCGAGGTCGTCCTCGAGCGCTTCCAGCTCCGGCAATGCCTCGACCTCGAGGCTCTCGTCGAGCTCCACGGCGGCCGGCGCCTCGCGCAACTCCTCCTCGGGAATCTCCGGATACAGCACCGGGACGATATTCGTGTCACCGGTCTCCGCGTCGTCCTCGACCTCGGGCAGGTTGAGCTGCACGCGCAGGCTCTCCCAGTCGGCGAGATCCGCGAGCGGCGGCAGGTCGTCGAGCTTCTTCAGGCCGAAGTAATCGAGGAACGCGCGCGTCGTGCCGAGCATCTCCGGGTGACCGGGCACGTCGCGGTGGCCGACGACACGCACCCAGTCGCGCTCGACCAGCGTGCGGACGATGTTCGCGCTGACGGACACGCCGCGGATCTCCTCGATCTCGCCGCGCGTGATCGGCTGCCGGTAGGCGACCAGCGCCAGGGTCTCGAACAGCGCGCGCGAGTAACGCGGCGGGCGTTCCTCCCAGAGCTTCTGCAGGCGGTCCGCCATCTTCGTCTCGATCTGGATGCGGAACCCGGAGGCCACCTCGGCGATCGTGAGGCCGCGCTCGGCATAGTCCTCGTTGAGTGCCGCGAGCGCCTGGCGGATGTCGGTCTTCTCCGGCTCGGCGCCGTCCTCGAACAGCTTCTGCAGCTGATCGATACTGAGCGGCCGCCCTGCGGCGAGCAGGGCCGCCTCGATAAAATATTTGGTCTGCGTCGGATCCATCTCTCGGGTCCCTGTCAGGCGTCCATCGATACGTCGGACACGAGCCGCACCGACGAGGCGACGCGCACGTGCAACGGTGAGTATTCCTCCGCCTGTACGACTTCGATCAGCGACTCGCGCAGCAGTTCCAGGATGGCGAGGAACGTCACGGCGACGCCCATGCGGCCCTCTTCCGGATCGAACAGGTCCGCGAATGCGGTGAACGCATTGGCATCGATGTGCGTGAGAATCTCCGACATGCGCTGGCGCACCGACAGGGCTTCGCGCTGGAAGCGCAGGTTGGAGTACATCTCGGCGCGTTTCAACACGTCGTGGAACGCGAGCAGCAGCTCCTTCAGCGTCACGTCCGGCATCTGCCGCACGACCTCCCGCTCCGGCGCGTCCGCACTCGCCGGGAAGATGTCGCGTTCCATGCGCGGCAGGTCGCTCAGGTCCAGCGCGGCCTTCTTGAAGCGCTCGTACTCCTGCAGCCGGCGTACGAGTTCGGCGCGCGGGTCGTCCTCTTCCTCGTCCGCGCTCGGCGGCCGCGGCAGCAGCATGCGCGACTTGATCTCGGCGAGCATCGCGGCCATCAGCAGGTATTCGCCGGCCAGCTCGAGCTGCAGTTCCTTCATCAGCTCGATGTACTGCACGTATTGCTTGGTGATCTCGGCGATCGGGATGTCGAGGATGTCGATGTTCTGGCGCCGGATCAGGTACAGCAACAGGTCGAGCGGGCCCTCGAAGGCCTCAAGGAACACCTGCAGCGCATATGGCGGGATGTACAGGTCCTGCGGCAGCGTCGTGAGCGGTTCGCCGTCGACGACGGCGAACGGCATCTCGGATTGTGCCGGGCTCTGCTTTTCGTCCTGCGGCGGTTTGGGGGCGTCTTCGCGCTTCAGGACTTTGAGGTCAGGTTTCATCGGATTTCCAGGCGATATGGCCGCATTCTATCGCAAATCCCGCGTCGGGCCGCACCCCGGGCGGCCCGCCCCCGCGGCGTCACGCGAGGCCCTTGACGGAGCCCCGGCCAACGCGCAGCACCTCGACCGCGCCACCGGTCAGGTCCAGCACGCTGGTCGGCTCGATGCCGGTGGCGCCGGCATCCACGATCGCGTCGATCTGGTTGCCGAGGCGCTCCTCGATCTCGAGGGGATCGGTGAGCGGCATGTCGTCGCCGGGCAACAGCAGCGTCGAGCTCATGATCGGCTCGCCGAGCTTGTCGAGCATCGCGTGCACCAGCACGTGGTCGGGCACGCGCAGGCCGATGGTGCGGCGCTTGGCGTGCTGCAGGCGCTTGGGCACCTCCCTAGTCGCCGGCAGGATGAACGTGTATGGACCCGGCGTCAGCTTCCGGATCAGGCGGTACGCCCAGTTGTCGATGCGCGCGTAGGTGCCGATCTCGGAGAGATCCGAGCATACCAGCGTGAAGTTGTGGTGCTTGTCCGTGCGGCGGATGCGGCGGATGCGGTCGATGGCGCGCTTGTCGCCGATGTGGCAGCCGAACGCGTAGCTCGAGTCCGTCGGGTAGGCGATCAGGCCCCCGTCGCGGATGATCTGCACGACCTCGTCCACGAGCCGGGGTTGCGGGTTCTTCGGGTGGATCTCGATGAGCCTGGCCACGCGCGGATTGTAGGGGACCGCACACGGGACGCAAGGCGCGTGTGCGCCGGGTCGCGTGGCCAACGCCCGCCCAATTGGCTATCATGCCGCTCCCAACCGCACCGGGGACCGCCGCCTTTATGGCCATGCTCTACGAATTCCTGCCGCTGATCCTGTTCCTGATCGCGCTGTTCACGAAAGGCATCTACGTCGCCGCCGGCGTGCTGATGATCGCGATGCCGATCGGGCTCGCGGTCAAGTCCATCCGCAGCGGCCGGCTCGACCGGATGTATTTCTGGTCCACGGTACTGGCCGAGCTGTTCGGCGGCGCCACGTTGTATTTCCGGGATCCGCACTTCCTGTTCTGGAAACCCACGGTGTTCTACTGGGCGCTGGCCGCCGTGTGTCTCGTCAGCCAGTTCGCCAGCGAGAGACCGCTCGTGCAGCGCTTCTTCAGCATGGTCGGCGAACTCGATACCGACAAGCTGACGCCGCGGCAGTGGACCCAGCTCAACGTCGCGTGGATCGTGTTCTTCGCCGCCATCGGCGTCCTGAATATCTACGTGGCCTATCACTTCAGTGTCGAGGTTTGGGGTACTTCCAAGCTGGGCCTGTTTGTCCTGACCTTCCTGTTCGTCGTTGCCCAATCGGTCTGGATCGTCACCAAGCTGGGAGACGACGCCGTGCGTTCCGAGCAGGAGGAACAACCGTAATGTGGTACGCGATCCTGAGCGAGGACGTCGAGGAC
>JBAUVS010000248.1:0-10621 GCA_049583345.1 Woeseiaceae bacterium | reverse complement strand
TCCATCAGCGTCACGGTCTTGCCGACGCCCGCGCCGCCGAACAGGCCGACCTTGCCGCCCTTGGCGATCGGCATGATCAGGTCGATGACCTTGATGCCCGTCTCGAGCACCTCGGTCGTCGCCGCCTGCTCCTCGTAGGTCGGCGCGGCGCGATGGATCGGCATGGTCGTCTCGGCGCCGATGTCGCCCTTGTTGTCGATCGGCCGGCCGAGCACGTCCATGATGCGGCCGAGGGTCTTCTCGCCCACCGGCACGGAGATCGGCTGGCCGGTGGCCGTTACCGACATGCCGCGCTTGAGGCCCTCCGACGAGCCCATCGCGATCGTGCGCACGACGCCGTCGCCGAGCTGTTGCTGCACCTCGAGCGTCAGGTCGACGTCGTCGATGACGAGCGCGTCGTAGACTTTCGGGATCTGTCCCGCCGGGAATCGGACGTCGACGACGGCGCCGATGATTTGCACTGTGGTTCCGGTGCTCATTAATATTGACCTCAGTTGGGAGTCCTTCCTGTCATCGCTGTCGCGGCCAAGACCGCTCCACGATGGCCCAATTCTATGTTCAACCCGAAACGGCGGCCGCGCCGCCCACGATCTCGGAGATCTCCTGCGTGATCGCCGCCTGGCGCGCCTTGTTATAGGCGAGCTGCAGCTTCTCGATGATCTCGCCGGCGTTATCCGTGGCGGATTTCATCGCCACCATCTTGGCCGCCATCTCGCAGGCGAGGTTCTCGACCGCGCCGCGGTAGACCTGCGATTCGATGTAGCGTGTCAGCACGTCGTCCAGCAGCTCGCGGGAATCCGGTTCGTAGATGTAGTCGAAGTGTTCGGCGAGTCTCTCTTCGCCCAGGTCGATGGCGCTGACGGGCAGCACCGTTGCAACGACGGGCTTCTGACTCATCGCGCTGACGAACACGTTGTGCACGAGATACAGGCGGTCGATCGTGCCTTCCTCGTAAGCATCGAGCATGATGCGGATCGCACCGATCAGGTCGTTGACGCTCGGCCGGTCGCCGAGGTGCGTCGCCGTGCCGACGACGTTGCCGCCCAGGCGCCGGAAGAACTGCACCGCCTTGGCGCCGACCAGCGCCAGGTCGACCTCCACCCCTTCCTCACGGCGTTTCATCAGGTCGCCGATCACCGTCTTGAACAGGTTCGCGTTCAGGCCGCCGCAGAGCCCGCGGTCGGTCGAGATGACGATGTAACCGACGCGCCTGGCCTCCCGCTCCACCAGGAAGGGGTGCTTGTAGTCCGGATTCGCGTGCGCGAGGTGCCCGATCACGCGGCGGATCCGTTCCGCGTACGGTCTCGACTCCTCCATCTGTTTCTGGGCCTTGCGGATCTTCGAGGCAGCGACCTTCTCCATCGCGCTCGTGATCTTCTGCATGTTCCTGACAGAAGCGATCTTGGAGCGGATTTCCTTTTCGCCGGGCATGGTTCAATCCTCCGTCATTGCGAGGCGCAAAGCGACGAAGCAATCCAGATCGCAACAGTCTCCGGAGAACTGGATTGCCGCGGCCCCTGCGGGGCCTTGCAATGACCACATTAGTACGCTCCCTTTTCCGCGAAAGCCTCGCAGATCGCTTTGAGTGACGCGGCGATCTCGTCGTTGTAGTCGCCGGTCGCATTGATCGAATCGAGCGTGTCCTTGTAGTTCGAGTGTCCGAAGTCGTGCAGCGCCGCCTCGTAGTCGACGACCTTCGCCACCGGCACGTCGTCGATGAAACCTTCGTTGACGGCAAAGAGCGAAAGCGCCATATCGGCGACCGACAGGGGTGAATACTGCTTCTGTTTCATCAGCTCGGTGACCCGCTGGCCGCGCTCGAGCTGCCTGCGCGTCGCGGCGTCCAGGTCGGACGCGAACTGCGCGAAGGCCGCCAGCTCGCGGTACTGCGCGAGCGCGAGGCGCACGCCGCCGCCCAGCTTCTTGATAATCTTGGTCTGCGCCGCGCCGCCGACGCGCGACACCGACAGGCCGGCGTTGATCGCCGGGCGGATGCCCGCGTTGAACAGGTCGGTCTCGAGAAAGATCTGGCCGTCGGTGATCGAGATCACATTGGTCGGCACGAAGGCCGACACGTCGCCGGCCTGGGTCTCGATGATCGGCAGCGCGGTCAGCGAACCGGTCTTGCCCTTGATCTTGCCGCCGGAGACCTCCTCGACGTGCGCCGCGTTGACGCGTGCGGCACGCTCGAGCAGGCGCGAGTGCAGGTAGAAGACGTCGCCCGGATACGCTTCGCGGCCCGGCGGGCGGCGCAGCAGCAACGATACCTGGCGGTAGGCCCAGGCCTGCTTGGTCAGGTCGTCGTAGATGATCAGCGCGTCTTCGCCGCGGTCGAGGAAGTACTCGCCCATCGAACAGCCGGCATACGGCGCGATGTACTGCATCGCCGGGCTGTCGGCGGCCGCCGCCGCGACAACGATGGTGTGCTCCATCGCGCCTTCCTCTTCGAGCTTGCGCACGACGCCCGCGATCGACGAGGCCTTCTGGCCGATCGCGACATAGATGCATTTGATGCCGGTGCCGCGCTGGTTGATGATCGTGTCGATCGCCACCGCGGTCTTGCCGGTCTGGCGGTCGCCGATGATCAGCTCGCGCTGGCCGCGGCCGATCGGCACCATCGAGTCGATGGACTTGAGGCCGGTCTGCACCGGCTGCGACACCGACTGTCTCGCGATGACGCCCGGCGCGACCTTCTCGATCGGCGCCGTCGCCTCCGCGTCGATCGGTCCCTTGCCGTCGATCGGCTTGCCGAGCGCGTCGACGACGCGGCCGAGCAGCGCACGGCCGATCGGCACCTCGAGGATGCGTCCCGTCGTCTTGACCGTGGCGCCTTCCGAGATGTGCTTGTAGTCGCCGAGCACGACCGCACCCACCGAGTCCTGGTCCAGGTTGAGCGCCATGCCGAAGGTGTTGCCCGGGAACTCCAGCATCTCGCCGTAGCGTGCATCCGCCAGGCCATGGATGCGCACGATGCCGTCGGTCACCGCGATCACGGTGCCCACGTCGCGGGCTTCGGCCTGCGCCTCGAAGTTCTGGATACGCTCCTTGATCAGCTGGCTGATTTCAGATGCTTTGAGTGCCATTTACTGTTTCCTCTTCACTTGATCAGTGCCGTCGCGAGACCGTCGAGCCTCGCGCGCAGGGATCCGTCGATGACCACGTCGCCGGCCTTGATGACGGCGCCGCCGATCAGGTTTTCGTTGATTTCCGTGGCGATGTTCACGTTGCGGCCCAGCCTCGCGCGAAGCGCTTTGGTCATCGCCTCGAGCTGGCTCGCCCCCAGCGGATTCGCTGACGTCACGACGACGTCGACCGAATTTTCGATGTCGTCCTTCAGGGCTTCGAAGTGCGCCGAAATCTCGGGCATTGCCGCGAGGCGGTCGTATTCGATCAGCAACTTCAGGAAATTCGTCCCGTGCCGGTCGCTCCCCGAGAGCTGCTTCGCGCCACCCTCCCTGAACAGGCCCGTCAGGAACTCGAGCCGCTTTGCATCGCTGAGATGCGGGTCGGCGAGGAATGCCACGACCTGCCCGTCCGCGAGCAGCGCACCGGCTGCCGCCAGCGATTCGGACCATGCCGCCAGTTCGCCCGCCTCGTGCGCGAGTTCGAACACGGCCTGGGCGTAGGGTCTTGCGATCGTCTCGTTGTCCGTCATCGCCGCAACGCGTCCTTACAGTTCGCCGGCCAGTTTGCCGAGGATTTCCTCGTGCGTTTTCGGGTCGATCTCGCGCTTCAGGATCTTCTCGGCGCCGGCGATCGCGATCGCGGACACCTGTCCACGCAATTCCTCGCGGGCATGGTGCGTCTCCTGTTCGATCTCGGCCTTGGCCGCGGCGAGCTGCCGCTCGCGTTCCTTGACGCCGGCCGTTTTGCCTTCGGCGACGATCTCGTTCGCACGCGCGTGCGCCTGGTCGAGGATCTCCGTCGCCTGGTGGCGCGCATCCGCGACGATCTCCTCGGCTTTCGCCTCGGCCGCCTCGAGCGCCTGCTCGCTCTTGTCGGCCGCCGCGAGACCTTCGGCGATCTTCTCCTGCCGTTCCTCGATGGCCTTTAACAGCGGCGGCCATATGAATTTCATGCATAACCAGACGAACACGATCATCGCAATCGTCTGGCCGATGAGAGTCAGATTGATGTTCACAAATTGCTCCCGGCGCCTGGTTCTCGGTCCGTCAGCCGCCGAGCGCGTTTTGTAGCTGGCCGATGAAGGGGTTGTTGAATGCGAAGAACAATCCAACGCCGACGCCGATCATCGCGACGGCGTCGAGCAGCGCCACGACGATGAACATCTTGGTCTGCAGCATCGGCGCCAGTTCCGGCTGCCGCGCCGCGCCCTCGAGGAAACGCCCGCCGAGCAGCCCCATGCCGATGCCGACGCCCAGGGCGCCGAGACCGATCAGGATTGCGACGGCAAGCGCCGTGAAGCCAATTACAGTTTCCATCAGATTCTCCCAGAATGGATCAGATCCAGTTTGTTGAAAGGATGCAGGGTCAATGCGATTCCGACGCGAGGCTCAGGTACACGATAGTCAGCATCATGAAAATGAAGGCCTGCAGAATAACGATTATCACGTGAAACCCCGCCCACAATAAATGCAGCGGCAATTGCCAGAGGCCGAGCATCGCGATCAGGATAAAAATGAGTTCCCCGGCAAACATGTTGCCGAACAGTCGCAACGACAGCGACACCGGCTTGGCCAGCAGCGCGACGGACTCCAGGATGAAATTGAAGGCCATGATCGGGACGGCGCCCAGTATCCCCGGCCACCTGAAGGACGGTTCGATCGGATGCAGCGTGAGGTCCTTGACGATGCCGAGCGGTCCCTTGTACTTGGTCGTGTAGACCAGGATCAGCACGAAGACCGCTATCGACATACCGAAGGTGACGTTGACATCGGCCGTGGGCACGACCCGCATGTAGGGGATGCCGACCATCTTCGCGCCGTGAGGGATCCAGTCGACGGGTATCAGGTCCATCAGGTTCATCAGAAACACCCAGACGAAGATCGTCAATGCCAGCGGCGCGATCAGGCGGCTCTTGCCCTGGAAAGTTTCCCTGACACTGGTGTCGACGAAGTCGACGAGAATCTCGACGGCGGCCTGGAAGCGACCGGGCCTGTCCACGGAAATCTTGCGCGCGACGCCGTGGAACAGCACCACGAAAAGCAAGCCGAGCAACACCGACCAGAACATCGAATCGACGTTGATCGCCATCATGTTGCCCGCGCAATGATTCCACACCCATTGTCCTGCCTCATCCTTGCAGACCTGCAGGTTGTGCATGTGATGCGCGATGTATTCGCCGGACGTCAGCGTTTCGCTTGTGCCTTCACTCGCCATGCGTCTTCCGGTTGAATCCGTCTCTCGTTAGTCGTGGCGCAGCGCGAGGCCCGCGAAGATCACGAGCTGTGCACCGATAAATCCTGCAAAAAGTGCTGCCGGCGCTAGCGGCCGCACCAGCACGAACACGGCGCCGAAGATCAGCGCGGTCAGTGCCAGTTTGCCGAGTTCGCCGACCCAGGCTGCCCGCAGCAGGCCGCGTGCGCCCGGGTCCCGGCGCGGCACGACCAGCCTCGAGGCCAGGAAGGCATTCGGGATCGCCGAGGCCAGGCCGCCGAGCAGCGCCGAATAGCCCGCGACGTACCCATAGAGTCCCCAAAACACGGCAGCCAGCACCGCCCCGACCCCGAATTGTCCCAATAGCACCCTGAGAATCACGCCCGAGGATGAGCCGCGACCTGCGGCGATCTCGTCCATTTCGCTAGTGTCCTGTCCGGCTCATTCGCATCGTTTCAGCGTGCCGTACCCGGCGCGTGGCAAGGCGCGCCCTGCCGGCAATGGTCCGACCCTTGCCAAAGGGCGCAACGAAATCACGCGCCGGGTACGACGCGCCCTTCGGGAACCGGTGACAATTGCCAGGACCGCGTTGCATCCCTTGCCAAGGTCCCGACATTGGCGGCGGCATGCGCCTTGTCCTGGCAATTGTCACCGGTTCTGAAACCATGCGAATGAGCCGGACAGGACACGAGCCTCCGGCACTAAAAACGCCACGTCCATCGGTTTGACCGGCGGCTGGTGGCGCGTGTTTTTCGGTGATGTCAGGCGGGCCTGCATCAAGCCCGCGCATTATAGAGGCCACCCCCGGGCAAGGCAACCGATCCGGCGACCGGAATCAACGATTTATGCCTGTTTTTCCCGGGATTTTTCGCTTTTCGGCGGGCGGCCGCCGACTACCGGATGTGGCGCAGGATTCCGTCGAGTTCGTCGAGGCTGTTGTAGCGGATGACGAGCCGGCCGGCGCCCTTCTGCGTGTGCTCGATATGCACTTTCGCGCCGAGTTTCTCGGCCACCTCGGTCTCGAGCCGCCGGACGTCGGCGTTGGCCGCCGGGGGTTTCGCGGCGGGTTTGGACGCTTTTTCCGTCATGCGCCGGACGAGGCGTTCGGTCTCGCGGACGGACAGGCCCTTCTTCACGACCTGCCGCGCCGCGTCGTACTGCTGCGCCGGATCCGCGATGCCGAGCAATGCGCGCGCGTGGCCCATTTCCAGCTGCCGGGATTCGAGCATCGGCTTCACGCGGTCCGACAAGTCCTGCAGCCGAAGCAGGTTGCTCACCGCCGCCCGCGAACGCCCGACCGCCTCGGCCGCGTCGGCGTGCGTCAGGCCGAATTCGTCGATCAGCCGCGCCAGCGCCCGCGCCTCCTCGAGCGGGTTCAGATTCTCGCGCTGGATGTTCTCGATCAGTGCCATCGCGATCGCGGCCTCGTCCGGGATGTCCCTGACGACGGCCGGGATCGTATCCAGGCCGGCCATCTGCGCGGCGCGCCAGCGGCGCTCGCCGGCGACGATCTCGTAGCGCTTTACGCCGTCCACGGCGGGCAGCGGGCGTGCGACGATCGGCTGCACGACGCCCTGTGCCCGGATCGAACCGGCGAGGTCCTCCAGCGTGTCCTTGCGGATGTCGATTCGCGGCTGGTACTGCCCGCGTTGCAGGAGGTCGAGCGGTATCTGCCTCAGGCCGTCCTCGCTCTTCGCGGCGCTCTCGGCCGCCGGCTTGCTCAGCAGGACGTCGAGTCCGCGGCCCAGTCGTTTTTTCTTTGCTGCCATCATGGTTCCAATCGCGGCTGAAGCCGCTCCTACAGTTGCCAGTCCAACCGCGGTGCGCCCGTACGTCAAGCGTACCTTACACTGCCCGCAGCCGGTCGGCGCGCGCATCTTCGCGGCGCAGTATCTCCCCGGCGAGCGCCAGATACGAGATCGCGCCACGCGAGTAGCGGTCGTGCAGCAATGCCGGCTTCCCGAAACTCGGGGCTTCGGCGAGGCGGATGTTGCGCGGGATCACCGTGCGGAACACCTTTTCGTCGAAATGCTCGAGCAGCTGCAACGACACTTCGTTGGACAGGTTGATGCGCGGATCGAACATCGTCCGCAGGATGCCGAAGACCTCGAGGCGCGGGTTGACCGACTCGCGCACCTGTTCGATCGTATTCAGCAGCGCCGAGAGGCCTTCGAGCGCGTAGTACTCGCATTGCATCGGGATCAGGACACCGTCTGCCGCGGTCAGCGCGTTGATCGTCAGCATGTTGATCGACGGGGGGCAGTCGATGAGCACGAAATCGTAGACTCCCGCGACCGGCGCCAGCGCCTTGCCGAGTTTCATTTCCCGGCCGATCTCCTTGAGCAGGTTGACTTCCGCGACGGTCAGGTCCGCGTTACCCGGCAGGACCGCGAAGCCGGCCTCCGGCGCCGAGATGATCGTGTCGGCGGCGCTCGCTTCGCCCAGCAGCACGTCGCAGGCGGACGTCTCGATCTCCATCTTGTCGATGCCGCAACCCATCGTGGCATTGCCCTGCGGATCCATGTCGACCAGCAACACCCGGCGCTGCGTCGCCGCGAGCGAAGCCGCCAGGTTGACGGCAGTCGTCGTCTTGCCGACACCGCCCTTCTGGTTCGCCACCGCGATGATTCGCGTCATATTGTTCTATGCTCCAGCAGTACGGCGTGCCGCGAACCCGCGCCGTAACCCGGCACCGCCAGTTCCGTCACGCCGTAGCGCCACGCTGGCCCGACCCCATCGAGTTCCCCGGCCGGATAGCGCCCTTTCAGCGCCAGCAATACCCCGCCCTCTCCCACGAGGCGTCCGGCGATATCGAGAAGCCGCGGCAAGGCCGCCACCGCCCTCGCGATCACGGTATCAAAGGGGCTGCCGGGAGCAAAGTTTTCTGCGCGCGCCTGTACGGCCTCGACGTTATCCAGCCCGAGCAGCCTGGCGGCGTGCTGGACGAACGCGATCTTGCGGGCATTGCCGTCCAGCAGCACGAACGCGCGGTCGGGCTCGGCGATCGCCAGCGGCAGGCCCGGGAAACCGGCAACCGTGCCGACGTCGAGTATCCGCAGGCCGCGCAGCAGCGGCCTTGCCGCGAGGCTGTCGGCGAGGTGTGCCGCGACCATCCGCTTCGGTTCGTCGATCGCCGTGAGGTTGATGCGCCGATTCCAGCGCGCAAGTTCGCCGAGCAGCGCCTCGAACTTGTCCGCTGCGTCGGTCGGGAACCTTTGCCCGAGTTTCCGCAGAGCCTCTTGAATCGCGTCTTTCATTTCGGCATCAGGTCGCGGCGGCAGGTGCCGCTCCTACAGCCCCGGCCGGCGCGTCCCCTGTAGAAGCGCTGCAGGTCAGCGCGACGCCGGGCGTTCACGCCACGAGCAGCGCCATGAAGTCGTCGACGGCGGTCGCGGCGAGTTCGCCAGGGTCGGCCGCCAGCGCCTCGAGCCGCTCCCACTGCCGGGCCGCGAGCCTGGGTTTGACGCTCGCGACGAATTTCTTCTCGAGCACCGGGATGCCCTCGGCGCGCCGGCGGCGGTGGCCGATCGGGTAGTCGACCGCGATGCGGTCGGTGCTCGTGCCGTCGGCGAAGAACACCTGGACGGCGTTGCCGATGTAGCGCTTGTCCGGGTCGAAGTAGTCCTTCGTGAACTCGGCATTCTCGCGCACCTGCATCTTCGCGCGCAGTGCGTCGATGCGCGGATCGGCGGCGACGTCATCCTCGTAGTCCGCCGCGGTCAACCGGCCGAAGATGAGCGGCACGGCGACCATGTACTGGATGCAATGATCCCGATCCGCCGGATTGGCGAGCCGGCCCGTCTTGTCGATGATCCGGCTGCCCGCTTCCTGTGTCTCGATAACGATGCGCTCGACGGTATCGAGCCGGGGCGCGACGGAGTCGTGCAGCGTCATCGCCGCCTCGACCGCCGTCTGCGCGTGGAACTCCGCCGGGTAAGAGATCTTGAACAGCACGTTTTCCATGACATAGCTGCCGTAGCCGCGCTGGAACGCAAAGGCACGGCCTCCGAACAGCACGTCGTAGAAACCCCAGGTCTTCGCGGTCAGCGCGGAGGGATAGCCCATCTCCCCGGCCATCGTGATCAGCGCGAGGCGCACACCGCGGCTCGTCGCGTCGCCGGCCGCCCAGCTCTTGCGCGAACCGGTGTTCGGCGCATGCCGGTAAGTGCGCAGGGCGCCGCCGTCGATGAAGGCATGCGACAGGACGTTCAGCACCTCGTCGCGCCCACCGCCGAGCAGGCGGGTGACCACGGCGGCGGAGGCGACGCGGACCAGCAGCACGTGATCGAGTCCGACGCGGTTGAAGGCATTCTCCAGCGCGAGCACGCCCTGGATCTCGTGTGCCCGGATCATCGCCTCGAGTACATCGCGCATGACGAGCGGCGCCTCGCCGGTGGCGCGTTGCGTGCGGCTCAGGTAGTCCGCGACCGCCAGGATGCCGCCGAGGTTGTCGGAGGGATGGCCCCACTCCGCGGCGAGCCAGGTGTCGTTGAAGTCGAGCCAGCGGTTCATCGTGCCGATGTCGAACGCCGCCTTGACCGGATCCAGCTCGTATGAGGTCCCCGGCACGCGGGCCCCGCCGGCGAGCGTGGCGCCGGCCACCACGGGCCCGAGCAGTTTCGTGCACGCCGGGTAATCGAGCGCCTGGAAACCGCATGCGAGCGTATCCAGCAGGCAGTAATGCGCCGTTTCGAATGCCAGCGCACTGTCGATGGCCGTCTCGCAGACGTAGGCGGCGATATCGTCGAGCTCGCGGTCGAAGGCCGGGCGTTCGGCGGATCGGATGTCGTTATTGGACACTCTTATTCTCGGTTGCCGTCATTGCGAGCGCAGCGAAGCAATCCAGAGAGTGGATTGCTTCGTCGGCCTGCGGCCTCCTCGCAATGACACTGAACTCCCACAACATTCAGCGATCCTCGATCGCCTGCCACTTCCTCAGCGACGGCCCGACGTAGTCGGCGGCGGGCCGGATCAGCCGGTTATCGGCGCGCTGTTCCATGATGTGTGCTGCCCAGCCGGTGATGCGCGAACAGACGAAGATCGGCGTGAAAAGGTACGTTGGGATGCCGAGGAAATGGTAGACGCTCGCCGCGAAAAAGTCGGCATTCGCGAACAACTTCTTCTCGTCCCACATGACTTTCTCGATCGCCTCGGACACCGCGAACAGTACCCTGTCGCCGGCCTCGGCCGCGAGCCGCTTCGACATGCGTTTGTTGATCGCGTTGCGCGGATCCGAGGTCGTGTACACGCGATGACCGAAGCCCATGATGAGTTCCCTGGCCGC
>JBAUVS010000247.1:0-6703 GCA_049583345.1 Woeseiaceae bacterium | reverse complement strand
CCGCCGGGCCGCGGCCTGCCGGTCGGTGGTGCCCTCGTTCGGTATCGCCGAGAAACCGGGCCCGCGCTGAGGCCGCCGTGCAACTTTAGCGCAGGCGCCCCGCCGTGGTTACAATACGCGGCTTCATGAAAGCGCTCGCCATCGAGAATCTCCAGAAGACCTACGCGAATGGCAATCTGGCACTGAAGGGCATCGACCTCGCCGTCGAGGCGGGCGATTTCTATGCCTTGCTGGGGCCGAACGGCGCCGGCAAGACGACCGCAATCGGCATCGTCACCTCGCTGGTCAACAAGACCGGAGGACGGGTCGAAGTCTTCGGCCACGACATCGACGTCGATCTCGAAGGGGCGAAGACCTGCATCGGCCTGGTGCCGCAGGAGGTCAATCTCAATCTGTGGGAGAGCGTCCAGAATGTCGTCCTGAACCAGGCCGGTTACTACGGGCTCGGCCGGCGCCTCGCCCGGGAGCGGACGGAGAAATACCTGCGGGCATTGCGCTTGTGGGACCGGCGCCAGGACCAGGCGCGGAGCCTGTCCGGCGGCATGAAGCGGCGCCTGATGATCGCCCGCGCGCTCGTGCACGAGCCGCGCCTGCTCATGCTCGACGAACCGACGGCCGGAGTCGATATCGAGATCCGCCGTTCGATGTGGGAATTCCTGCGCGAGATCAATGCCGCCGGCACGACCATCATCCTGACGACCCACTACCTCGAGGAAGCCGAGTCGCTGTGCCGCCATGTCGCCATTATCGACGAGGGCGAGATCATCGAGGACGCGCCGATGGGCACCGTGCTGCGCAAGTTGCAGCGCGAAGTATTCGTGCTGGATCTCGCCGAACCTCTCGATGAGGCGCCCGTGCTCGACGGATTCGAGACGAGGCTGCGGGACGATGGCGAACTGGAGGTCGACAAGGGCCCCTCGGTCGATCTCAATTCACTGTTTGCCCGGCTCGACGAGCGCGGCATCCGGGTGGTCAGCCTGCGCAACAAGGCCAACCGGCTCGAAGAACTGTTCATGCGGCTGGTCGAGAGCAAGGACAGCGCGAACGAAGAGGACCAGCCGTGAACCTGTCCCTCAATCTCGTCGCCCTGCAGACGATCGTGCGCAAGGAGATGGGCCGCGTGCTGCGCATCTGGGTGCAGACGATCGTGCCGCCTGCGATCACGATGACGCTGTATTTCATCATCTTCGGCAACCTGATCGGCCGGCGCATCGGGTCGATGGCCGGATTCGATTACATGCAGTACATCGCGCCCGGCCTGATCATGATGTCGGTAATAACGAACTCGTACGGCAACGTCGTGTCTTCGTTCTTCGGGGCAAAGTTCGCGCGGCATCTCGAGGAGATGCTCGTGTCGCCGATGTCGAACGCGACGATCGTCATCGGCCACGTCGCGGGAGGCGTGTTGCGCGGCTTGCTCGTCGGCATCCTGGTCACGTTGATCGCGCTGGCGTTCACCCGCCTCGACGTCCGGCACCCGCTGATCACGATCACCGTGGTCCTGCTGTCGTCCACCGTGTTCGCGCTGGCGGGATTCATCAACGCCGTCTTCGCGAGGAAATTCGACGACATCTCGATCGTACCCACGTTCGTCCTGACGCCCCTGACGTATCTCGGTGGCGTGTTCTATTCCATTTCGCTGCTGCCGGAATTCTGGCACCGGATCTCGCTCTTCAATCCGATCCTGTACATGGTCAACGCGTTCCGATACGGGATACTCGGCGAATCGGACATCAGCATCGGCAGGGCCTACCTGATCCTCGTCGTATTCGTCGTCGTGCTGTTCGGCACCTGCCTGGTTCTCATGCGTCGCGGCGTCGGCATCCGCGAGTGAGGCAGGCGCCTATTCGCGCGGCAACAGGAAACTCCTGCCCTGGTACCTGAGCACCACTCCGGCAGGCGTGATGGACTGTACGACGGGTCCTTCGTCGAGCTTCTGGCCTTCGCGCAGCTTGTTCATGTTGATGAAGACGAAGCGCTCTTTCGGTACGTCGCTGTAGACGTGGATGTCGAGATGCAGGTCCGGCAGCTGCAGCACGCCCTCGGCGCGCAGCTCGTCGAACCGGGGCAGCATGGCCGAATCTCCGGCGGCGGAAGACGCCGGTGTCGGTTCGACGGATCGGGCTTGCGTCTGCGGCTGCCGGACGGGCTCGCCCGCCGCTACTGCCGGCCCAGGCCCGGCCTCGTTGCCGGCAGCGCGCTCGGCGTTTCGATCTGCTTCGCGTTCGCGTGCCCTGGCCACCTGTTCTTCGAAGCTGGGTGGCATGTCGTCCGCTCCCGCCGCTGCCGGCGGTTCGGCTTCGGTGGCCGGCGTCGTCGCCGGCGCCACGGGGATGGCCGCCGGTCTGAGCAGCAGGCCGGCGAGAACGGCGAAGTTCACGGCAAGCAGCCCGATCAGGAGCCAGAGCCATTTGAATGATTTCGGGGCGCCGTCGCCCGATGGGACGGCGGCGAACTCGGCGCCTGCCTGTTGCTGGCGTTCCGTCTCCGATTTCTTGAGGGCGTCGAGGATGAACGACATCGCTTACTCCCGGGCCAGGCGCGGTACGGTCAGGCGCGGCGTTTCGTCCGGCGCAAGCAGTGAATTGACGATGATCTGAGTCTGCTGACCGGCCAGACCGTCGACCGTCAGACGGTTATCGCGCTGGAAGTCGCGGACCTTGCCCTGCAGCTCGTCATCGTAGACCTCCGATTCGGGCGTCGTGGTGCCGTAGCGGGGGTCGATGGCGGCGAGGCTCTGGCGAAGCCACAGCACGTTGGCGCCGCGGGAACCGGGACCGAGCGCCTGCGAGACGCCGTTCGGCGGGCGCCACAGCAACAGGTACCTGCCGAACCAGAGGTCGGAGATCTCGTCGACGGGATGGGTGACGCGGACACCGCCGATCGACAGCTCGGCGTAGTTGCCGGTCACCGACGTCACGACCACGCGATGGGTGTCACCGCCGTGATCGACGAGCGTCAGTACGGCCGGCCGGTTGAATTGCTTCAGGCTGCTCCAGGCGCCGCGCTGCTCGAAACAGGCATAACCGGCCGATTCCGCCTGCCCGCATCCGCTCGGTCCGCCGCGCTCGTAGGTCAGCCCCCACAGATCGAACAGCGTCGCGAGCGCCGTGTCGGTCGTCGTGAGTTCGTCGGCCAGCCTCAGTTCCTCATCGAGCGAAGTCTCGTCCCGGACCGGTTCGGCAGGCGGGTCCGCTGCCGGCGCAGGTGTAGCGTCCGACTCGGCCGCAGCCGCCGGTGTGTCGACGGCGACATCGGCCGGGACTCGCCGCTCGTTGAGCAGCGACAGGTAGCTCGCGCCGACGATGACGGCGACGGCGATGCCGGCGGTGGTCAGCGCCCAGCGTAGCCAGGTGATGCCGGCCGTCCTGCCCGTGACCTCGGCGGCTGCCCGTTGTACGAGCCCGCGGTCGACACCGCGCCGCTCCGCGGCGTAGGCCCCGAGCAACGCGCGATCGCAGATCACGTTGATGAGCCGCGGCACGCCCTGCGACAAGCGGTACACTTCCCGTTTCGCGCCGACGGAGAAGATCTCGCCGAGTGCCCCGGCGACTTTCAGGCGGTGTTCGATGTAACGCGCCGTCTCCGAACGGGACAGCGGTTCGAGGTGGTAACGCCCCGTGATGCGCTGCGCGAGTTGCCGCAGATCGTTGCGCCCGAGCAGTTCTCGTAACTCGGGCTGACCGATCAGGATGATCTGCAACAGCTTTTGCCTGGCCGTCTCGAGATTCGTGAGCAGCCGGACCTGCTCCAGGACCTCGGCCGCGAGATTCTGTGCCTCGTCGACGACGAGGATCGTGCGGCGGCCTTTCGCGTGCGTGGCCAGCAAGTGGCGATTGAGAGCATCGATCAGTGCCTTGATACTGCCGTGCTCGGCCGGCACGGCAAGATGCAGCTCCTCGCATATCGTGACGAGGAACTCGCGTGCGGACAGCTGCGGGTTCAGTACGACGGCGACGTCGGCATTGGCGGGCATGCGGTTGAGCAACAGGGTGCGCACGAGCGTGGTCTTGCCGGTGCCGACCTCGCCGGTGAGCTGCATGAAGCCGCCGCTCTCGGTGACGCCGTAGACGAGATGCGCGAGGGCCTCGCCGTGACGCTCGCTCATGAACAGATAACGCGGATCCGGCGTTATCGAGAACGGCTTTTCATGAAGACCGAAAAAGCTCGTGTACATCGTACTTCGCCCTGCAACGGGAGATCGATTCTACCTTACTCGGGCAGGCTCCTCGCACGCCCGAGCGACCCCGTCCCGAAGCGTCCCCGGATCTCGTCGACCGTGCGGTCGACGGCGGTGCCTGCGGGACCGTCGTCCGCGAACAGCTCCTGTTGCCCTGCCGGCACCAGCCGGGTGCCGCCCACCCCCAGCAACCGTATGCGTGCTCCCCGATTCTCGTCCAGCCAGCCATGCAGCAGTTCGCGCGCGACGCGGAAGATGCGGTCGGTGCCGTCGATCGGGGGCGACAGGCTCTTCTGACGCGTGGCGGTATGGAAGTCGGCCCGGCGAATCTTGACCCGGATCGTGCCGGCGCGCAGGTTCGCGCGGCGCAACCGGGTCGCGGTCGTGTCCGACAGCCTGAGCAGTTCCCGTTCCATCCGGGCGGGGTCGGCGAGGTCGGTGTCGTAGGTCTCCTCGCTGCTGATCGACTGCTCTTCACGCGCCGCGACGACGGGGCGGTCGTCGATGCCGGCGGCGCGCTCGCGCATGCGCTGCGCATAGCGCCCGAAGATCGGCTCGACGGCGCTCGGCGGCGCATGGCGGAGATCGCCCACGGTGCGAATGCCCGCCCGCGTCAGGCGTTCGAGGGTCTTGGGTCCGATGCCGGGGATCACCGAAACGGGCAGCGGATCGAGGATCTGGTTGCGGCGGTCGTCGGTGACGACGACGAGCCCGTCCGGCTTGCCGAGATCCGACGCGATCTTGGCGACGAGCTTGTTCGGTGCGACGCCGACCGACGCGGTCAATCCCGTGCGGTCGGCGATGCGCCGCTTGATCTCGCGTGCGATCTCGATACCGGTGCCGTGTATCGCGAGACTGGCCGAGATGTCCAGGAAAGCCTCGTCCAGCGACAGTCCCTCCACCTCCGGCGTGAACTCGTGGAACACGCCGAAGATCTCGCCGGACACCGATCGATAGTGCGCCATCCGCGGCGCCACGCGGATCAGATCCGGGCACCGGCGCAGGGCGTCGCGCATCGGCATGGCCGAGCGCACGCCGAATTTCCGCACTTCGTAGCTCGCCGCGGCAACGACCCCACGCGTGCCACCGCCGACCACGACGGGATTGCCGCGCAGCTCCGGGTTGTCGCGCTGCTCGATGGCCGCATAGAACGCGTCCATGTCGACATGCAGGATCGTGCGCGAAAGACCGGTCATCGACGAGCGGCCTAATGGCTGCGTTCGGTGATGAATCTCGCCATCCAGCGCAGGGGTCCGGCGTCGGCGCCGAAATCGTCGAGGCGCTCGAGCGCGCCGTTGATGAGCACTTCCGAGCGCTGGCGTGCCGCGTCGACGCCGAACAAGCCGGGCCAGGTGGCCTTGTTGCGCTCGCTGTCGGCGCCTGCCCGTTTGCCGATGACCTGCGTAGCGCCCTCGATGTCCAGGATGTCATCGCGGATCTGGAACGCGATGCCGATGTTGCGGGCGAAGGCGTCGAGTGCCGTGATGCGTTCCGGCGGCAAGCCGTCCACCAGCAGCGAAGGGCAGACGATCGCGGCGTGTATCAACGCGCCGGTCTTCAGCGCGTACATCGATTCGACCTCGTCGGCGCTCAGGGATCGACCCTCGGCGGCGAGATCCAGCGACTGCCCGCCCGTCATGCCGACCGAGCCGCAGGCGTCGGCGACGAGCCGGATGAGCCGCAGTCTCGAGTCCCGCGGGATCTCGTCTGCGTCCGCGAGTACGCCGAAGGCGAGCGGCTGCATCGCGTCGGCGGCAAGGATCGCCGTCGCCTCGTCGTATTGCCGGTGCAGCGTCGGCTTGCCGCGGCGCAGTTCGTCGTCGTCCATCGCCGGCAGATCGTCGTGCACCAGGGAGAATGTGTGGATGAGTTCGATCGCGGCAGCGGGCGCATCGAGCATCGACTCGTCGAGATCCAGCGATTCGCCGGTCGCGTACACGAGCAAGGGCCGGATGCGCTTGCCGCCGGCGAACACCGCGTAACGCATGGCGTCGTGCAATCGCCGCGGCGCGTCGACGGCCGGCGGCAGCACCGACTCGAGCTTGCGAGCGACGCGTTCCGTATAGTGCGCGATGCGCTTCTCGAAACTCGCTGCCAATGGAGAATCCGGTGGTCCTGGCGGGACCACCTAGCGTACACGGAATCGGGGCGTCAGCGTACAATTGGCGTCCATTTCGCAGACCGGCGGAGTCAATGAGGGCAACGGCACGTGCTCATCCGAATATCGCGCTGATCAAGTACTGGGGCAAACGCGATTCGGTGCGCAACCTGCCCGCCGCCGGCTCGATCTCGGCGACGCTCGGCGAACTGTGGACGTCGATGAGCGTGGATCTGGACGAGTCGATGGAGGCGGATGTCCTGACCGTGAACGGCCGGGACCGCGCCGACCTGTTGCCGCGTGTCGCGCGTTGCCTCGACGACGTCCTCGGCACCTCACGTGCGGCCGCACGCGTCGCGAGCCGGGCGAATTTCCCGATCGCGGCAGGCATCGCGTCCTCGGCGTCGGCCTTCGCGGCCCTGGTC
>JBAUVS010000246.1:0-12888 GCA_049583345.1 Woeseiaceae bacterium | reverse complement strand
CGGCGCGTGCGCGACTATGCGGAGGTCGAGGCGGACGGCGTGGTCACGGCCGACGTGGCGGTCCGCGCCATGGACATGCTGCAGGTCGATCCGCACGGATTCGATGCCATGGACCGGCGCCTGCTGCTGGCCATTATCGAGAAGTTCGACGGCGGTCCCGTCGGCATCGACAGTCTCGCTGCAGCGGTCGGCGAGGAACGCGGCACCATCGAGGACGTGCTCGAGCCGTATCTGATCCAGCAGGGATTCATGATGCGCACGTCGCGCGGTCGAATCGCGACCCGCAACGCGTATCTGCATTTTGGCCTGGCCGCGCCGGCGAGGGACGATTCGGCGGAACTCCCGCTGTTCGGTGAGGACTGACGTCGTATGGGCGGTGCCGAAGCCAGCAGACCGTTCGAGTGGCCGGTCCGGGTGTACTGGGAGGACACGGATGCGCAGGGCGTCGTGTTCTACGCCAACTATTTCCGGTTCCTCGAGCGAGCGCGTACCGAATGGCTGCGCGAACTCGGGGTCGACCAGGTCGCCTTGCGCCGCGACGAACGCCGTGTTTTCGTGGTGACGTCGTTGCAGGCGGATTTCCTGGCGCCGGCCCGTTTCAACGACGAGATCGTCGTCACGGCCGGGCTGGCGGGTCTCTCGCGTGCCAGCTTCGATATCGAGCAGAATATCTTTCTCGACAGCGCCGATGGCAAACTACTCCTGCGTGCCAGCGTGCGCGCAGCCTATCTCAACGCCGATTCGATGCGGCCCGTGCGTGTACCGGCATCGTTTTTCGAGGTAAACAGACCATGACACCAGACCTGTCCATCGTTTCGCTCGTACTCGGCGCGAGCATGCCCGTGCAGATCGTCCTTTTGCTGCTGGTCATGGCATCGCTCGTGTCCTGGAGCATCATCTTCACCAAGCGCCGACTGCTCAGGCGCACCAAGGATGCATCGGACGACTTCGAACACAACTTCTGGTCGGGCGGCGACCTGAATACGCTGTATCGGAGCGCCACCCGGGACCGGGCCGGCAACGTCGGCATGGCCAGCATCTTCGAGTCCGGATTCCGCGAGTTCAACCGCGCCATGCAACAGGGCGACATCAGTTCCGACAAGGTCATCGAGGAATGCCGGCGCGCGATGCACGTGGCCCAGATGCGCGAGGTCGACCGTCTCGAGCAGAGCCTCGCGACGCTGGCGACGATCGGCTCGACCAGCCCCTATGTGGGCCTGTTCGGCACCGTCTGGGGCATCATGAATGCGTTCATGGGCCTGTCGAACGTGCAGTCCGCGACGCTGGCCGTAGTCGCGCCGCCGATCGCCGAGGCCCTGATCGCGACCGCGATGGGCCTGTTCGCCGCGATCCCGGCCGTCATCGCCTACAACCGCTACGCGGACAAGGCCGTACGCCTGGAATACCGCTACGACGGTTTCATGGAAGAGTTCTCCAGCATCCTGCAGCGGCATTCCCGCAGCAAGAAGGCCGGCTGAGATGGCCACGCCGCTGCAGAAACGCAAGCTCATGGGCGAGATCAACGTCGTGCCGTATATCGACGTCATGCTCGTGCTGCTGGTTATTTTCATGGTGACCGCACCGCTGCTGACGCAGGGCGTCAAGGTCGACCTGCCCAAGGCCGGGGCCGAACCCATCCCCGACGTACCGGACCATCCGCCACTGGTGCTGAGCGTCGACGCGCAGGGCAACCTGTACCTGAACGTCGGCGACGACGAGGAGAAACCCGCGACGGCGAAGGAGATCGTCGCACGCGTCGGCGCCGTGCTGCGTAACCGCCCGGAGACTCCGATCCTGGTCAAGGCCGATCGCGCGGTGCCGTACGGCAACGTCGTCGGCGCGATGGTGTTGCTGCAGCAAGGCGGCGCCGACGCGGTGGGATTCGTTACGGACCCGCTGGATACTTATCCCGTACCCGAGTAGCGAATAGCGTGATTCGCGACACCCACAATGTCATTCCGGTGACGCTCGCGCTGCTGTTGCACGTGATCCTGTTCGGCGCGCTCTTCGTCGTCATCGATTTCCGCAGTCGTTCGATGCCGCCGATGCCGCTCGCGATCAAGGGCACGCTCGTCACCGAAAGTGCCGTGGTCATCCCACCGAAGACGGAGCCGGCTCCGCAGGCGGAACCAGAGCCGGAGCCGGAGCCGCCGCCGAAACAAGAGGACACCGAGCAGCAGCGCATCCAGGCCGAGGAAGCGAAGCGCAGGGAGGACGCGCGCATCGAGCAGGAACGGCTCAACCGCATCAAGCAGGAAGCCGAGGATCGCCGGCGCAAGGCCGAGGAGGCCGAACGCCAGCGCAAGGCGGAAGCGGAGCGCAAGCAGCAGGAAGAGGCGGAACTGGAGCGCAAACGCGCCGAAGCCGAGAAGCAGCGCCAGGCCGAGATCGAACGGCAGCAGCAGGAAAACGAGCGCCTGCGCCGGGAAGCCGAAGCCGCGCGCCAGGCCGAGATCGACGCCGAGAGCCAGCGGCTGGAAGCGATGCAAAGCGACGCCCGGGCGGCGTATATGTTCAGGATCCAGCAGAGGATCAAGAGCAAATGGGCGGCGCCACCGACGGCGAAGCCCGGCATCGAGTGCGTGGTGAACATCCAGCAGGCGCCGGGCGGCGTCGTGCTGTCGGTCAGCATCGGTGATTGCAATGGCGATTCGGCCGTGCGAGGTTCCATCGAGAGGGCGGTTCAACTGGCGTCGCCGCTGCCGATACCGGACGACCCCAGCGTCTTCGATCGCAATATCAGGTTAATATTCAGACCCGAAGAGTAAGGACTCAGGTGACTATCGTGCGAAAACTCGTTTTCATCCTCTCGCTGCTGTCGATCCTGGCGACCGACATCGCCCGGGCGGAACTGACCATCGAGATAACCGAGGGCATCAAGCGCCGGCCGATCGCGATCGTGCCGTTCGGCTGGGAAGGACAGGATGCCGGCGTGCCGCTCGACGTCGCGAAGGTCATTTCCGACGACCTGAACCGAAGTGGCCGCTTCGCACCGATCGCCGAAGGCGACATGCTGCAGAAGCCGACGACAGGCACCGACGTCGATTTCGACGACTGGTCGATACTCGGCGTCGAAGCCGTCGTCGTGGGCAAGGTGTCGCAGACCGGCGACAACGCCTACGACGTGCAGTTCCAGCTCTTCGACGTCTTCACCCGCAACCAGCTCGTCGGCTATCGCATGCCGGCCAGCCGCGGCACGATACGCCGCGTCGCACACCGCGAAGCCGACATGATTTACGAGAAGCTCACCGGCATCAAAGGCGTGTTCGACACCCGGGTCGCCTACGTGACCGCACAGGACACCGCCAACGGCCGGCTCTATTCGCTGATGGTGGCCGATCAGGACGGCGAGAACGAATACAAGATCATGGAGAGCAAGGATCCGATCATGTCGCCGGCCTGGTCGCCGGACAGCCGGCAGCTCGCCTACGTGTCCTTCGAGGGCCAGAAATCGTCGATCTTTATCCAGACCCTGCGCAGCGGCAACCGCATACAGGTTTCCGCCAAACCCGGCATCAACGGGGCACCGTCGTTTTCACCGGACGGGCGCAAACTCGTCGTCACCCTCGGCGGCATCGACGGCAACCCGGACATCTACGTGCTGGACATCGATTCGCGGGCCACGACGCGCCTGACCACGAACCGGGCCATCGATACCGAGGGCAGCTGGTCGCCGGACGGACGCTACATCTATTTCACCTCCGATCGCAGCGGCGGACCGCAGATCTACCGCATCCCGGCGGACGGCGGGACGCCCGAGCGCATTACCTTCGAAGGGAGTTATAATGCTCGGCCACGCCTGTCTCCGGACGGGTCGAAACTCGCTATGGTGCATCTCGAGAACGGCAACTACCGGATCGCGGTCATGGACCTGGATCGCAAGGATATGCTCGTGCTGTCTGCCGGACAGCAGGACGAGTCACCGAGCTTCGCGCCGAACAGCGACACGCTGATCTACGCGACGCGATCGGGGACGAACGGCGTGCTGGAGAGCGTCACCGCGGACGGCCTGATCCGGCAGCGTCTGACGTCGGGCCGGGCCGACGTGCGGGAGCCGGTGTGGTCACCGTTCCAGCGCTTCTGAGCGTGAAATCGGATTAAGTAGTTTCCCTAAGCCATTGGTCTAACGAATTTTTCCGGGATATCCCGTTGAAGGACACTGACATGTTCAATTACAAGTTTCTCGCGGCCTGCGTGGTGGTCGGCCTGTTGGCCGGCTGTTCGAAGCCGACCATCCCCGATCCGGAGCCGACCGACAGCGTCGCCGGCGCCAACGGCGGGGCCACGACCGACACCTACGGCCAGGACGGCCTGCAGCCGGGTGAAGAGGTTCCCTACGACCCGAGTGCCGGCGAACTCGCCAACATCGTCTATTTCGACTTCGACTCGTCGGAGCTGCGGCCCGAAGACACCCAGATCGTCACGCGCCACGCCCAGCAGCTCGCGCAGCATCCCGAGCTGAAGGTGCGGCTGGAAGGGCATGCCGACGAGCGCGGCTCGCGCGAATACAACATCGGGCTGGGCGAGCGCCGTGCCCAGACCGTCCGCCGCCTGCTGTTGATCCAGGGCGCCTCCGCGGACCAGATCGCCACGGTGAGCTTCGGCGAGGAAAGGCCGGCCGTGATGGGCAGCACGGAAGAAGCCTATGCCAAGAATCGGCGAGTCGAATTCAAGTACATGCGTTGACGGGGCCCGGGGAGTGAGGAAAGCCAAGGCTTACGCGCTGATGCTCGTCGCGGCGCCGCTCGCCGCTTGCGCGCTGATGCAGCCGGCCGAGGATCCCATGGAGGCCAAGGTCGCGGCGCTCGAGAAACGCGTCGAAACCATCGAACGCGTCGTCGACAACCAGAGCCTCGTGCAGCTCACGCAGCAGGTCGGCAGTCTCGAGCGCAGTACCGACGAGCTGCAGGGCAAGACCGAAACGCTGGAGCACGACGCCGGGACGACCGCGGAGCGGCAACGACAGCTGTATGCCGATCTCGACGCCCGGATCCAGGCGCTCGAAAAGGCACAGAAGACGCGCGACACCAACGACGTGCTCGAAGGCGGGACGCTGCCGCCGGGCCAGCTGCCGCTGCCGAGCGGCAGCGACCGCGACAATTACCAGGTCGCGTTCGAGCTGCTGAAGGGCGAACGCTACGACATGGCGGCGACCGCATTCAAGGAATTCCTGGAGAAGTTCCCGGACAGCGATCTGGCTGCCAACGCCCAGTACTGGCTCGGCGAGTCGTACTACGCGAATAACAAGTACGAAGAGGCGCTCAGGGACTTCGAGCTCGTCATCAAGGACTATCCGGATTCGAGCAAGGTCCCCGACGCACTGCTGAAGATGGGTTACTGCAACTACAGTCTGAAACGCTGGGACGCGGCACGCACGACGCTGAGCCGGGTGCAGGCCGATTACCCGGAGACGACCGCGGCCCGCCTGGCGGGCCAGTACCTGAAACGCATGGATTCCGAGGGCGTCTGACCGGCTTGTCATTCCACAATGGTCCGGTATCATGCCGCCGGCACGCGCGAGGGGCGTTAGCTCAGAGGTAGAGCATTCGGCTTTTAACCGACTGGTCGTAGGTTCGATCCCTACACGCCCCACCATGAATGCGCGGTGTTTCCGCGGCAAGCCTATTTTCGAACCAGTCAATAACCCGCCACTGGCGGGTTTCTGCGAACGTCTGCTTCGCGTCCGGCGGAATGCATAGAGAGCCGAGGGCAACTCGGGTCGACTGAGAACAGGGAGTAACAAGCCGAATATGCTGAGGAAGACGATTGCCAGCCTGGGCGGCATTGCTGGATTGCTGGCTTTGTTCTATGCCTTTACGATTTTGATGCCAATATCGTTCATCCAGACGGTCGATGAAAACGAAGAGCTGCCAAGCGTCACTTTGAATGGCTACAAATTTCATGCCGAAACCATGGGCGACGAAGACAAGCCTGTGATCATTGCGTTGCATGGCGGCCCCGGTGGCGATTACCGCAACCTGTTACCGATAGCGCCATTAGCCAGGGACTACCGGTTGGTCTTTTATGATCAGCGCATGACCGGGCTTTCATCACGCAAAGCCGAAGGCACCATTACCCTGGCAAGTTTCTTCGACGATTTGGATGCGTTTGTTGATCATTACGGTAAAGGCAGGAAGGTCACCTTGCTGGGCCACAGTTGGGGTGCAATGATGGCATCCGGCTATATTGGCATGCACCCCGAGAAGATCGACAAGATCATCATGATCGAACCCGGAATACTCAGGCCCGACCTGGCGCAAGAGTTTTTCGAAGCACAAACCGGTCCGAAATACGATGTGTACCCTGACCTCGCACTCTTGTGGCTGAACAGCTGGCGGGTCGATACCAGCCGGGATAAATATGCCAGAGAAGACTACATTCTAAGCAATGCATACAAATTTATGGGTGGCAAGGGCGTGCATTGTGGCGACGTCATTCCAGCCAACTTCAAAGGCTGGCGTGCCAGCAGAAAGGTCTTGAACGAGACCGTTATCGCCTCAGCGAATGATCCCGATTTGCTCGCCCGATTGGACTTCATTTCCGACGCCTACAAATTTGATGGTGAAGTCCTGTTGATCGGTTCGACATGCAATAAAGTTTATGGTGCCGAGTATCAAAAGCGCCACCTGGCCTTTTACAAGAACGCGAAACTCGAAACGATAGAGGATTCCGGACACTTCATATTTTACGACCAGTTGGATGCATCACTTGAAGTCATAAGAAACTTCCTGAAATGAAGATCGAGTGGCAGCGCTTGGCGGTTTGCACCCTCTCGGACGACCGGGATTACTGCTGCCTGAATGCCCGGTATCGGCGAAACCGGTCACTCGATGTTTCTGCGGAAACTTCCGGGACCTCCCGATAATCCCGTTTGTGCCCAGGAAGGTTTCCTGAAAAACAGGGGACGGCACCTTTAACTATCGCTATCATTCACGGTTTTCGCCGCGGATAGTGTCTTGGACAGTCGTTGGAAAATCCACAAATTCGGCGGCAGCAGCCTGCGCGACGCCGAATGCTTCCGTCGCGTCGCGCGCCTGTTGCTCGACTACGCCGACAAGCGCATCGGCGTCGTCGTGTCGGCCATGGGCGGCATGACGGATGCGCTGCTGCGGCTGGCGACGCTCGCCGAGCAGGACGACGACAGTTACGCCGAGGAGCTGCACGCGCTCGGCGACCGTTACACCGGGACCGCTCGCGAGCTGGTCACCGGACAGCATCTGGTAGAAGTGCTCGATGCCTGGAGCCAGGACGCCGAGGACATCAGCGACGTACTGAAGGCGATCGCCCTGGTCCGCTCGGCGCCGCGGCGCAGCCGCGACGTCGTCGCCGGCTACGGGGAGATCTGGGCGGCCCGGCTGCTGGCAGCGTTTCTCGCGCAGGAAGACGATCGGCGCGGCGGCACCTGGCTGGACGCCCGCAAGATCATTACGGTGCGGCACACCGAGCTCGGCCCGACCGTGCTCTGGGACGCGTCGCAGGCGAAGTTCTATGCCGCCGTGCCGCGCGAGTTCGAAGGCATCGCCGTCGTAACCGGCTTCATCGCCGCCGACGAGGAAGGCCTGCAGACGACGCTGGGCCGTAACGGCAGCGACTTCTCCGCGGCGATCATCGCCGCACTCGGCGATGCGTCCGAACTCACGATCTGGACCGACGTGGACGGGATCATGAGCGCCGATCCGAATCGCGTGCCGGAGGCCCGCGTGATCGAGCAGCTCACCTACAACGAGGCGATGGAACTGGCGTATTTCGGTGCCAAGGTCATCCATCCGCAGACGCTCGGCCCCGTGATCGACAACGACATCCCGGTCACGATCCGCAACACCTTCAACCCCTCGCACGCCGGCAGCCGCATCGTGGCGGCGCCCGCCGGCGCCAATGACATCAAGGGGATCACCGCGATCGGCGCGATGGCGCTGGTCAACCTCGAGGGCACCGGCATGATCGGCGTGCCGGGTACCGCCGACCGCTTGTTCTCCGCGCTGAAGAACGCCGGCGTGTCCGTGACGCTGATCTCGCAGGCGAGCTCGGAGCATTCGATCTGCGTCGCGGTGCCGCAGGACGTGGCGGCGCTGGCACGCCAGGTGATCAAGGACGAGTTCGCCGTCGAACTCACGAGCCGGCAGATCCAGCGCGTCGACGTGACGGAACACCAGAGCATCGTTGCGGTCGTCGGCGACGGCATGGCCGGTACCCCGGGGATCGCCGGCCGCTTCTTCGGAAACCTGGGCCGCGCCGGTATCAACATCCGGGCCATCGCGCAGGGATCCTCGGAACGCAATATCTCCGCGGTCGTCGATTCGGACGAGGCGACGCGGGCGCTCAGAGCCGCGCACTCGGGGTTCTACCTGTCGGCCAAGACGCTCTCGATCGGCCTGATCGGTCCCGGCACGGTGGGCAGCACGCTGCTCCGGCAGCTCGAGAAGCAACGTCCGAAGCTGGAGCAGGACTTCAACATCGACCTTCGGATCCGCGCGATTGCGCGCTCGAAAAAGATGCTGCTCGCCGAAAGGCGTATCGAGCTGACCTCCTGGCAGGACGTATTCGCGACCGACGCTATCGACGTCGACCTCGATGCGTTCGAAGCGCATGTCAATCCCGAATTTCTGCCGCACGCCGTAATCATCGACTGCTCGGCGAGCGAGTACATCGCCTCACGCTACGCGGACTGGCTGGCGCGCGGCATCCACGTGATCACGCCGAACAAGAAAGCCTTCAGCGGCCCGTATGCCTACTACAAGGCGCTGCAGGAGGCGGCGGACGCGGGCAGTTCCCACTATTTCTACGAGACGACGGTGGGCGCCGCGCTGCCGATCGTCAATACGCTGTGCGACCTTATCTATACCGGCGACCAGGTGCGTTCGATCCGCGGCATCTTCTCGGGGACGCTCGCCTACCTGTTCAACGTATACGACGGCAAGCAGGCGTTCTCGGAGATCGTGCGCGCCGCGAAAGCGAGCGGCTACACGGAGCCGGATCCGCGGGACGACCTGTCGGGCATGGACGTCGCCCGCAAGCTGGCGATCCTCGCGCGGGAACTGGGCCGGCCGCTGGAGATCGGCGACTTCCCGGTCCAGAATCTGGTGCCGGAACCGTTACGGGAATGCTCGCTGGAAGAATTCCTCGATCGCCTGCCGGAACACGACGAGGAGATCGATGTGCTGTATCGGGAAGCGGCGGCCGTCGGCAAGGTGCTGCGCTACGTGGCCACGCTCGACGCCGAGGGCAATGCGGCCGTCGGCCTGGAAGCCGTGGAACCGAAGCACCCGTTCGCAAACATCAACCTCACCGACAATATTGTGCAATTCCAGACCGAGCGCTACTCCGCCAATCCGCTGGTGATCCAGGGGCCCGGAGCCGGTCCCGAGGTGACCGCGGCCGGCGTGTTCTCCGACCTGTTGCGGCTTGCCGCCTACCTGAGCACCGGTGCAGGCTATGTCTGAGACGGTCACGGCATTCGCACCGGCGTCGATCGGCAACCTGGCCGTGGGCTTCGACATGCTCGGCCTTGCGCTGGCCGGCGTGGGTGACCGCGTGTCGGCACGCCGCACCGACGGCGCCGGTATTTCGATCGGCGACGTGCTCGGCCTGGACGGCGAGCCGCATCCGTACCTGTCGCGGGATCCGAAACAGAACACGGCTTCGATCGCCGCGCAGGCGCTTTGGACCGCGCACGGCACGGGCGGTGGCGTCGAGATCAGCGTCTACAAGGGCGTGCCGCTGCAATCGGGCATGGGCAGCTCGGCCGCGTCCGCGGTCGCCGCCGTCGTCGCCGTGAATGCGCTGCTCGAGCAGCCGCTCGCGATCGACGCGCTGCTGCCGTTCGCGCTGGAAGGGGAACAGTTCGCGAGCCGGGGCCTGCATGCCGACAACGTCGCGCCGAGCCTGTTCGGCGGGCTCGTGCTGTGCCCCGCGGTCCTGCTGCCCGAGACGGTGCGCCTGACCGCGCCCGCCGGCGTCGCAGCCGTGCTGATCCACCCCGATCTGCAGATCAACACGGCACACGCCCGGCGCAGCCTGGCGAAGGGCTACTCGATGGAGCAGTGGCTGGGGCAGCAGGGTTACCTCGCCGGGTTTATCGCGGCCTGCACGACCGGCGACATCGGCTTGATGCGCAAGACCCTGAAGGACATCGTCATCGAGCCGCAGCGCTCGGCGGCGGTGCCGTGCTTCGAGGCCGTGCGCGACGCCGCGCTGAAGGCCGGTGCGTTCGGCTTCAGCCTGTCCGGCAGCGGGCCGAGCCTGTTCGCACTCTGCGAACAAGCCCGGGCCCGCAACCTGGCCATGGCGATGGAGCAGGCTTGCCGGAACCTCGGCATCCAGTGCGAGTCCTGGGTCAGCCCGATGGATGCGCCGGGCGCCCGGCTGGAAGTCTGAGCGTGCGCTTCGTCAGTACGCGCGGCGGCGAGCCGGTCGGTATCGACACGGCACTCGTCGAGGGGCTCGCGGCGGACGGCGGCCTGTTCGTCCCGGCATCGCTGCCGGCGTTCGGCATCAATGACTTCACTGGCGCCGACACCGTGCAGGACGTCGCGGTCCGGCTGCTGCGGCCGTTTTTCACCGACTCGGCCCTGACCGGCGAACTCGGCGACGTCGTCGCGGAGACCTTCCGATTTCCGATCCCGGTCACGGCGCTCCCCGCCGAGAGCGGCAGCGTCGGGCTGCTGGAGTTGTTCCACGGCCCGACGGCGGCGTTCAAGGACGTCGGCGCGGGCTTCCTGGCAGCCTGCCTGAGCCGGCTGCAGGGCGATACCGCGGCACCGCTCACGATCCTCGTGGCCACGTCGGGAGATACCGGGGGTGCGGTCGCCGCCGCGTTCGACGGGCGGCCCGGCATGCGCGTCGTCGTGCTGTTCCCGGAGGGGCGGGTCTCGGCGCGCCAGCAGCAGCAGCTCACCTGCTGGAGTGACAACGTTCTGTCGCTGGCGGTCGCGGGATCCTTCGACGACTGCCAGGCTCTCGTCAAGGCGGCGATGGCCGACCGCGACCTCGCGGCCCGCTATCGGTTCAGCTCGGCGAACAGCATCAACATCGGCCGGTTGCTGCCGCAGACGACCTACTACGCGGATGCGAGCCTGCGGCACTACCGGCAGACCGGCAACGCGCCCGGGTTCGTCATCCCGACCGGGAACCTGGGGAACGCGCTCGCCTGCATCCTGGCGCGGGAGATGGGCCTGCCGATCGGCCCCGTGGTGCTGGTGACGAACGCGAATCGCACGATTCCCGACTACTTCCGGACGCTCGAGTGGGTGCCGCGGCCGAGCGTCCGCACGCTGGCCTCGGCGATGGACGTCGGCAACCCGAGCAACATGGAGCGGCTGCGGAGCCTGCTCGGCGATGCCGAGGTGCTGCGCGATCGGCTCGGCGTCCTGTCCGTCGACGACGAGCAGATCGCCGCGGAGATCCGTCGCGACTACGGGGAATTCGGTGTCGCCACCTGTCCGCACACCGCGACCGCGACCTGGGCGTGGCGGCAATTCGACGTAGCCACCCGGCAGGATACCGACTGGATACTGGTAGCGACTGCGCACCCGGCCAAGTTCGAGACGATCGTGGAACCGCTGATCGGCACGAACCTGCCGCTGCCCCCGGAGCTGGCGGCGATCCTGTCGCGCCCCAGCCGGTCGACGCGCATCGAGCCCGAACTGGCGGCGATGCGGGACGCCATGGATAATCACTTCGAGTGACCGACTTGCCGACAGGAATCCCCCTCCAGTGGCCGTGGCTGGCCGGGGCCGCGGCATTACTGGTCGCCGGCTGGGCGCTCTATCGTCGGTTTCGGCGCCTGCCGCGCCTGCAGCAGGTCCTGTCGGAAATCGCCTACGATCGCATCGACGGACTGCTGATCCCGAACGGCGACGAGGGCGAGATCCAGATCGACCACCTGCTGTTGACGTCGCAGGGGCTGTTGATCCTGGACGTCAAGGACGTCGTCGGCAGGGTGTTCGGCAGCGACAAGATGCAGGAATGGACGGTCATCAGTTCCGAGCGGCGCTACACGTTCCCGAACCCGCAGGCCGGGCTGTACGACCGGATCGCGGCCGTCCGGCAGATCGTGCGCCAGGTGCCGGTCGCCGGCCGGCTGCTGTTCCTGGACACGGCCGAGTTCACGAAGGGCGTGCCGGGCCTCGTCACGAATCTCGACCGGCTCGAAGCCGAGTTCGGTGAACCGGACAAAGCCGCGGCCAAGGTCAAGGTCAAGGCGTTCGAGCCGCACTGGGAGCTGATCCGGCGGCAGGCCCTGCACGACGATCGGCCTCGCTGAGATCGAAAAAGCGCATCGCGTTGGCCGTGGTGATGCGCGCGACGTGCGCCTCCGTCTGGCCGCGCGCGGCGGCGACGACGCGCAGGACCTCCGCGAGGTACGCGGGTTCGTTGCGCCGCGAGTTCGGTCTCGGCCGCAGCGTCCGCGGCAGCAGGTAGGGCGCGTCGGTTTCGATCATCAACCGGTCGTCGGGGATCGACGCAACGGATTCGTACAGCTCGCGGCCCCGGCGTTCGTCACAGATCCAGCCCGTGACGCCGATCCAGAGGCCGAGCTCGAGGTACTCCGCGAGCGTCGCCGCGTCGCCGGTAAAGCAGTGCGCCACGGCCCTCGTGATCGACGGCAGCGCCGCCTCCAGCGTTGCGACGAAATCGTCGTGGGCGTCGCGCTGATGCAGGAATACCGGCAACCCGGTCGTCGCGGCGATCTCGAGCTGCGAGCGAAAGGCCTCGAGCTGCGCCTCGCGGGGCGAGAAATTGCGGAAGTAGTCGAGCCCGCATTCGCCGACAGCGACGACGGCGCCTTGCCGGGCGAGATCGCGGACCTGGTCCGCGGTCGCGGTGTCGTAGTCCTGTGCGTGGTGCGGGTGGACGCCGGCCGTGGCATACAGGCGGCCGGGCCTGGTG
>JBAUVS010000245.1:0-16876 GCA_049583345.1 Woeseiaceae bacterium | reverse complement strand
GGGCGACGACGAGGACCGCGACCAGGCAGGCCGGCGCCGCGGCCGGCGGACAGGCTACCTGTACCGGGGCAAACCAGCGCCTGCCGGCCGCGCGGGCCGCGCGCTCGCGAAACAGGCGCTGCGGGGTCGTCGTCACCATCGGCGTCAGTCAAGCACGGCCCCGGAACGGCAGCGAGTCCCCATTCGTTGCGATTCGTGCCGATTCGGCAAAGCTTTGCGGGCCGCGGCCGGGTGTGCGATAACCGATGCCCGGAAGGATTTTCGATACGCATGAACGATACGGATTACATCGAGCGAATCAGGAGCGCGTCGGTCTACGATGTCGCCATCGAGTCGCCGCTCGAACTCGCCGCCAATCTTTCGCGGCGGCTCGGCAATCGCATCTGGCTGAAGCGCGAGGACTTGCAGCCCGTGTTTTCCTTCAAGCTGCGCGGCGCCTACAACAAGCTCGCATCCCTGCCCGACGATGCGCTCGGGGCCGGCGTCATCTGCAGTTCCGCCGGCAATCACGCGCAGGGCGTGGCGCTCGCGGCACGACGTCGCGGTGTCCGGGCCGTCATCGTCATGCCGGTGACGACGCCGACCATCAAGGTCGAGGCGGTGCGCGCCCTCGACGGCGAGGTCGTGCTGCACGGCGACACCTACGACGACGCGTACGGACTCGCGCGCGAGCTCGAGACGCAACAGGACCTCACGTTCATCCATCCTTTCGACGACCCGGACGTGATCGCCGGCCAGGGCACGATCGGTATGGAGATACTCGAACAGGCCGGCGACGACATCGATGCGATCTTTGTGCCCATCGGCGGCGGCGGCCTGATTGCCGGGATTGCCGTCTACGTGAAATCCCTGCGCCCGGAGATCCGGATAATCGGCGTGCAGCCGGACGATTCGGCGGCGATGCGCGCCTCACTCGAGGCCGGCCATCCCGTCGTCCTCGATCACGTAGGGATCTTCGCGGACGGGGTTGCCGTGCGCCGCGTGGGCGACGAAACCTTCCGGCTTTGCCAACGCCATGTCGACGAAGTCATCGTCGTCGATACCGATCAGATCTGTGCCGCGATCCAGGACATATTCGAGGACACGCGTTCGATCGTCGAACCCGCAGGCGGGCTCGCGGTCGCGGGTGCGAAGAAATACCTTGCGGAGCATGCGATACGGGGCGGCTCATTCGTAACGATCAATTGCGGGGCGAACGTCAATTTCGATCGCCTCCGGCATATCGCCGAACGCGCCGCCGTCGGCGAACAGAAGGAAATGTTGCTCGCCGCGGAGATTCCGGAGGTGCCGGGCAGTTTCCGGCGATTCTGCGAAACGCTCGGTCGCCGCGGCGTCACGGAATTCAACTATCGCTACAGCGACGCCGCGAAGGCACACATCTTCGTCGGCGTCCAGCTGACACGCGGTCTTGCCGAGCGCCGCGAGATCCTCTCGAACCTGCGCAAGGCCGGCTATCCGGTAGAGGACCTGTCCGAAAACGAGATGGCGAAACTGCACGTCCGCCACATGGTCGGCGGCCGGTCGACCGGCGTCGAGAACGAGCGCCTGTTCCGGTTCGAATTCCCGGAGCGCCCCGGCGCGCTGCTGGATTTTCTGAAGGCGATCGGCACCGACTGGAACATCAGCCTGTTCCACTACCGGAATCACGGCGCGGACTACGGTCGTATCCTCGCCGGCATCGACGTACCGCCCGAGGAGACGGCCGAACTCGAGTCGCACCTTGCGACGCTGCGCTACGCGCACTTCGAGGAGAGCGACAATCCCGCGTACGCGATGTTCCTGTCGTGACCGGCAGGCATATCGAGCCGGCTTATTCCGGATCGTTAGCAACCATTTGCTGCGCCGGAGCATCTTTAGAGTGCAGTAAACGCAACAAACCTATATCCCTTATGCTGTTTGTTACGTACTGACTGGCGGTGGCCTCGTGCCACCGCCTTTTTTTGCCCCCGAATACTGGATGCATCCCCACTATCGAGCGTGCTCGTTGCGATGGTGGCACGACTGCCGATACTGTGCCGGTTCCAGTGGCTGCACGATCTGCGGAGCATCGATGACTCACACTGTCCTTATCGCGGGGGCGGGGCACGCGGCCGGCCAGGCGGTAATCACGCTCATGCAGCACAAGTTCGCCGGCCGCATCGTCCTCGTGGGCGAAGAACCGCAACTCCCCTATCAGCGGCCGCCGCTCTCGAAGAAGTACCTCGCCGGTGGCCTCGCCGCGGAACGGCTGTACCTCAAGCCGGCCTCTTTCTTCGACGAACCGCAGATCAAGGTGCGTACGCGCACGCGAATCGAGACCGTCGATCGCGCAACCGGCACGGTGTCCACGTCGGATGGCGGCCGGATCGGCTACGACACGCTGATCCTCGCCACCGGATCGCGCGTGCGCCGGCTGGCCGTCGAAGGCGCAGACCTGCAGGGCATCTTCTACCTGAGGACCATCGGCGACGTGGACGCCATTCGTGCGGGCGTCAAATCGGGTGGGCGCATCGTCATCGTCGGCGCCGGGTACATCGGGCTGGAGGTGGCCGCGGTATGCCGGCAACGCGGCCTCGACGTCACGGTCCTCGAGATGGCCGACCGCGTCATGAGCCGGGTCGTGTCGCCGGAGGTATCCGCGTTCTACGAAGCGGAGCATGCGGCCCGGGGTGTCCGCCTGCTCCTGTCTACCGGGCTCGATTCATTCGTCGGCAACGGCCGCGTCACGGGCGTCAGGACCGGCGACGGGGATACGATACCGGCGGACCTGGTGGTCGTCGGCGTCGGCATCGTCCCCAATACGGAGCTTGCGGAAGCCGCCGGACTTGCGGTCGACAACGGCATCGTCGTCGATGACCGATGCCGGACCGCCGACCCGGCAATCTATGCCATCGGCGACTGCACTTCCCATAACAGTTCGATCTACGGGCGCCGGGTGCGCCTCGAGTCCGTCCACAACGCAGTGGAACAGGCCAAGACTGCCGCCAGCAACGTCTGCGGGACCGAGGCGCACTACTCGGACGTACCCTGGTTCTGGTCGGACCAGTACGATCTCAAGTTGCAGATCGCCGGACTGTCGCAGGGCTACGATCGGACGGTCCTGCGCGGCGATCCGGCCGGCGCCCGTTTCTCCTGCGCCTACCTCAGGGACGGCGCGCTGATTGCCGTCGACGCGATCAATACTCCCAGGGATTTCATGCAGTCCAAGCCCCTGATCGCAAATGCCGTGCGCTGCGACCCCGCGGCTCTCGCCGATCCGGAAGTCGCGCTCAGGGACCTGCAGACGTAGACGTCACGACGGGCCGCAGCTCGATATCCAGCTGCCCCTTCATCGCGACCGGTCCGTGCTCTACCGAGTACGCCCTGGCAGACAGAGACTCGACGGCATCCGCTTCCAGGCCTGCAAACTCTCCGCTGCCGCCGACCACGCGCGCGGTGCCGAGCGCACCGGGGCCGGACGTCGTGATACCGTGCCAGACCCCGCGCCAGTTGTCCCCGGAACTCCAGTAAGCGGGGACGACGATGTCGCGCAGGTAATTCCAGTAGTTCTCCGTCTCTTCGACAAACAGGCTGCCCCGCTCCGGCAGGTAGATATGCCACACGCTGTCGACGTTGGCCTGCGCATTCAGGATGTTCGTCGACTCGGCCTCGGAGGAGAACTTGACTCCGATCCCGACGGCCTGCTGCCGGCTATCTCTGAGCACCGAGATCATCGCCGTGGTATCGCGTATCGGCGCCTCCCAGAGCTGCAGTACCTTCGCCGGATGCGGTTCGACCTGTGATTCGCCGTCGTTCGTATAGGCAATGGACTCCGCTGCCACCGCCGGGTAGGTCAGGGTGATCATCTCGTCGTCGCTGACCGCCAGCGGAGACAGCACCATCCCCGACACGAGAGGGTTGTAGTAGAGCAGCAGCAGAACGGCGATCACGCCGACGATCAGGCCGAGGACGAGCGACACGACGTACTTGATCACGATTCCGGCTCCCGTGCGACGAACGCCGTGATCAGCTCGATGCGGCCTGTCGGCGCGTCCTGGAAGCCGGTCTTGTCCTGCACCCAGCGCTCGGTAATCTGGCCATTCAGATTGCTGAACTCGCGGGTGCCCGCACGCAACTCGCCGACCCGGTCGCCGCCTTCGAGCGCTTCGGGCGCGAGCGTGGCGTAGATCGATCCCCGCGCAGGCAGGTGCAATACCCACTCGATCGTCCGGCCGGTGGCGGCGCCGTTGCCGGAGATCCTGCTCGCGACCCCGACGACGGTGTCTTTCGCGTTGCGGATCTTGAAAAGTTCCGCGCGAAGCCCCGCGAATCGTTCGTCCTCCGGCCAATCGAGGTCGGGTGGCACCGGTTCCGCCTGTGCCGGCGCGCCGACCACGATCCGGTCCATCGGCACGTTGATGTGGAAGGATTCCGTATTACCGAGGTTCGGATGGACGACGATCAGTGACGGCTCGCGCTTCAGGTCCACGACGGGGACGGAATACAGGATTCCCGCCGTCGCAGCGACACCGAGTATGACGCCGACAATAAACGTCTTGAACATGCGGCAAGTTTAGTTAAATCGACCGTTCCGTCACGCTTCCCGACGACAATTTGTGACGGACCGCACAAAGCGGGCCGCCAGTCGCTGTGCCGGTGCCTGCTTATCCGGACCCGATGTATCTGGCGAGGAACTCGTCGAAGCCCATCGTATCGCCCGCCTCGATCCTGCGCTGGCGCTCGATCGAGCCCGCCGCTTCCTGCTCGAATTCCGCTGTTCGCGCCGCAGACAACGGGGTGACGGCGGCGAAGTAACTCTTGTGGCCGTTTGAAAGGCCGAGTATGTATTCGAAATAGCTGCAACGCTGCTCGCGCAGCTCTGCGAGCAGGCGGGCGGAGGGGGTCGTCTCGGGATCCTCTACCAGCGCGACCGCCGCGCGGACCGCCTGCGCATAGCTGTCTGTGTCGTCAGCCTGATCCAGGATCGCGGCGATACCAGCGACTTTAGCGAGGATCTCCTCCGCCCAGTCGGCCAAGCGCCGCGGCTCGCCGCCGCGCAACAGGCGGAATGCCGGATCGCGACCTCGACGCGCCGTCTGAGTCTGATTCGTCTTGCATTCCTCGATCGTCGCAACGTCGAGCGGTGGACTGTCCTCGATCAGGCAATAGACGAGGAACGCTTCGATGAAACGCATCGTGTTCTGATTGACGCCGGCCGGATCGTTCATGTTGACGTCGAGCGAGCGTATCTCCACGTACTCCACTCCGCCGCGCTGTAAGGCGGCCGTCGGCCGCTCTCCGGACCTGGCGACCCGTTTCGGGCGAATCGGACTGTAGTATTCGTTTTCTATCTGCAGGCGATTCGCCGACAGCTGTCGGTATTCGTCGCCTACCTTCACACCCAGCCGCTCGTAGTTCGGGTCGGGAGTGCGCATAGCCGCGGAAAGGTCGCGGATGTACTCGTCGAGCCCGTTCAGCGAAATATTGATGGCGGACTGATTCCGGTTGCTGTACCCGAGATCGCTCATGCGCAACGATGTGGCGAAAGGTTCATAGTAGGTGTGCGAGTCGAGCGACGGCATGATCGGGGCCGCATCGCTGGTGAAGGTGCGGCACATGGCCGGCGAGGCTCCGAACAGATACAGGATCAACCAGCCGAAGCGCCGGAAGTTCCGTACCAGTCCCATATAATGATCCGAGCGGAATGCTTCCTCGCTGCGGCCGTCACCGAGGATAGCCCGATATCGAGGCCAGAAGCTCTCCGGCAGCGAGTAATTGAAATGCACGCCGGCGATCGTCTGCATGTGCCGGCCGTACCGGAGGCCCAGTCCGTTACGGTAGACCGTCTTCAGCCGGCCAATATTCGAATCCCCGTAGCGGGCGATCGGAACGTCCGCGTCCGGAGGCAGTCTGCAGGGCATGCTGGCGACCCACAGCAGCTCGTCATCGAGGCGTTCGTAGGCGAACTGATGGATATCGCACAAGAACTGCAGGGTCTCCCAGGTCGTCGAGTAGGCCGGGGTCACGAATTCCAGGAGCGCCTCGGAAAAGTCGGTGGTGATAAAACGATTGGTCAGCGCGGATCCGAGAGCGAGGGGATGTGGCCCGCGCGAAAGATCCCCCTGCCGGTCGATCCGCAGCGCTTCCTTCTCGACACCTTTCAGTCCGCCGGCGAGCGGATTCTGCCGCCCGGCCGACAAAGCATCGAGCCGTTTGTCGAATTCCTGCCTCACGTCGTCCCGCTAGTACCCTGTCAAGGTGATCGTCACTCGCCGGCAGTCGGACCGTGGCATAGGCGGCCCACGAGCCCGCTGTTGTACCACAAGCATGACGTGTCCGCCTGACAAACGATCCGCTCTGCGGGTACTATTCGAACTGGCAACTGTTCCGGTTCTGGGAGCTCAACCCCGATGAATGACTCTCGTCTGCGGCGACTGCGCGACCGCTCATCCGATGCTGCAACGCTGATCAATGAGGGTTGCAGGATTTCCGGCACGATCACCGGCTCCGGCGATTTCCTGATCAACGGCGAGATCGATGGCGACTGCGACCTGACGGGCACCGTCACGCTGGCAGCAAACGGATTCTGGAAAGGCACGTTACGCGCCGCCAACGTCATCGTGGCCGGTCGCGTGGAAGGCGACATCATCGCGTCGGGCAGGGTCGAGATCGTCAACACGGCGCGCATCCGCGGCACGGTGTCGGGCGAGGCGATCGCCGTGGCCGAGGGCGCCGTCGTCGAAGGCATTATGAAAACCACCGGCCCGGCCGAACCCATGGAGTTCGTCGAGAAGCGCAGCGACGTCTAGGGCGAATTCCGCCCTATCTGATCGCGATTACCCATATATGACAAAAAGGCCGGGTGTCGCCACAAATCCTCCGGGGCGCCCCGAATTTCTGCCCGCTCGCCAGTGCCGGTGCTAAACTGGCGCGGAAAGGCGTAACAACCAAAACAAGAAGAGGGCCTGCGGCCTGCCCGGCGCCTCCCGACCCGCGACCGGCACGCCCGACGGACATTGAAACACCCATGATCGGTGGCAAGATCCCGCGCTATCTCGTGCTCGTGCTGACGCTCGGTGCGTTCCTCGCCGTGGTGATGCTGTCGATGGTGTACGGCGAATACCGCTGGCTCGCCAACGAGATCACGGCGACGAGCGTCGCGGAGCACGGGATTATGCGCCGGGCGGCGTTCGAGCGGCGCGCGAGCGCACAACTGCGGACGCTGGCCGATCGCCTTGCCCGGACCGGCGGCGCGGATTCGCAGCAGATCACGGAATTCCTCGATCGTGCGGCGGCCGGTAATGACCTCCTGACGGGTCTCGAATTCACCGGGGAAGCATCCGGCACGATTCGCACCGGCACCCTGCCTGCTGCCGCCGCGGGCCCGGACGGCTCGACCTGGCTGCCCGATCGCCTGGTCGTCAGTCGTCCGGTGATGCTGGGCGACCGGCGACTCGGCGAGCTGACCGGGTCGTTCGATGCCACCGCGTTGCAGGACGAGTCGCGAGAATTCGCCGCCGTGCTGAATACGAAAGAGTGGCAAAGCCGTCGGCTCAGCTACCTGCTCGTCGCGCTCGGCACTCTCCTTACCCTGGCGCTGTGCGGCGCCTTCGTCTGGTGGATCGTGCGCAGCCAGATGGTGAAGATTCATGACCTCAAAGTGCAGGCGGAGAAACTCCGCGATGCCGACTTCGGCGAGCAGCTACCCGATGTCAGCCACGACGCGCTCGGCGAACTGGCGGCCGTATTCAACGATATGCGCGACCGCCTGCGCTCGACGACGATTTCGAGAGACTACCTGGACAGCATCCTCTCGGGCATGAACGAGGCCATCATCGTCACATCTGCCGAAGGGAAAATCGAACGCATCAACAAGGCCGCGACGATCCTGCTCGGGTGCGAAGACGACGAAGTCATCGGCAAGCCCGTCGACGAGATCCTCCGGACCAGTGGAGTGTCGGTCGGCGAACCGGGATTCTCCGGTGTCCCCAGGGATGCATTCCTCGTGACCAAGTTCGGGGAATCCATCCCGGTGTCGTACACGTGCTCCATCCTCAAGGACAGCGAAGGAGAATCGGGCAATCGCATCTATGCGGCGCAGAATATTACCGAGCGGCGCCGGGCAGAGCAGCGTATCCGCTATCTCGCGCGAATCGACGCTCTCACCAAGATCCCCAATCGCATGCAATTCCAGCATCTTTTGCAGCGCGCGATTGCCCGCGCGCGACGCGCCGGCAAGCCCTTGTGCCTGTTCTACCTCGATATCGATCACTTCAAGGAAATCAATGACACGTTCGGCCACCTGGCCGGCGATGCGACGCTCGAAACCGTTGCCGAGAGACTGAGTGCCGCGATGCCGGAAGACTCGATCATCGGCCGTCTCGCGGGCGACGAGTTCGCCGTGATCGTCAACGGACTCGGGCCCGACGACGCAGGCAAGGACACGACCGGCCGGCTGGCAAGAAGTCTGCTCGAACGCCTGGCCGATCCGCTGTTCGTTCAAAATCACGAGGTATTCATGACGGCCAGCATGGGTATCGCGTACTACCCCTCCGATGCACCGAACGTGATCGACCTCATCCGCAACGCCGATGCCGCGCTCTACAGCTCGAAGAAGTCCGGCGGCAATGTATTTTCCTACTATGTCCCGGCGATGAACGAGGCGGCGGTGGAGCGCCTCATGACCAAGAGCCGGCTGAAGCGGGCATTCGAGCGCGACGAGCTGCTCGTGCACTATCAGCCGAAATACAACCTGGAGACCGGCGAAGTCTGCGGCGCCGAGGCGCTGGTGCGCTGGGAGCTCCCGGATCGCGGCCTGATCCTGCCCTCCGATTTCATACCCATCGCAGAGGAGACCAATCTGATCGTCGAGATCGGCGAGTGGGTGCTGGACAAGGTGTGCGAGGACTTCCGGGAATGGCAGCGTTCGACATCGTCGCCCGGCCGCGTCTCGGTCAACCTGTCACTGAAACAGCTCAGGCAGGCCAACTTCACGAACCGCATCAGCTCGATCCTGCGCGGCCACGAGGTTTCGCCGACTTCGCTCGAGCTGGAGATCACCGAGACGACGCTGATGGAGAATCCCGATCGCACGATCAAGCTGTTGAACCAGTTGTATGCGCTGGGCTTGCACCTGGCCATAGACGATTTCGGAACGGGCTACTCCTCGCTGAGCGCCCTGCAGCAGTTCCCGATAAGCACTCTCAAAATCGACCAGTCGTTCGTACGGGACGTCGCAACAAACCCCGACGACGCGACGATCATCGACACGATCGTCCAGATGGGACGCAACCTGAACATGGACGTCGTCGCAGAGGGTGTCGAGAGCGAGGAACAGCTTGCGATCCTGCAGAGACTGGAATGTACCTACGTACAGGGCCTGCTTTTCGGCGACCCGATGAGTTCGGACAACTACCTGGAACTGTTGCTGGCGCAGGCCGACGGCACCGATACGCACCGGGCATTGTTTGCCTGATTGCTTCACTCATTGCGGTCAAAATGATTTAATACGCCAAACCGTGCTTGCTCGCCTCGGGCGAACGCATTTTTATAACTATCGAGTTCCATTCCTATGATCAAGACTATCCTCAGACTGGCTATCACCAACTGCATCGTATTCGCCCTTCCGGCCGCATTTGCATGCGACTATCCGGATCGCCCGCACATCCCCGACGGATCGACGGCCACTAAGGCGGAGCTGCTACAAGCAAAAAACGATGTCCAGGACTACCTCGCATCGGTCGATGAGTATCTACGTTGCGTCGAAGCCGACGAACGCGCGAAGGTCGAAGCGATGGACAATCCGGGCCCGGATGTCATCAAGGAACACGACGAGGCGCTGAGCAAGAAGTTCGACGCGGCCAACGAGGAGAAGGCACTCGTCGGCGAGCAATTCAATCAGCAGGTTCGTGCTTACAACAAGCGCATCCAGGAAGAGAGCGCGAACGACAAGGCCAAGGCCGACGATGACGCAAAGGCCGCGGACAAGGCCGACTCCGGCGACGAGAGCAAGCCCGAGGACTAGACCCGGGCTACCGGAAAGCCGGCTACCAACGGTAGCGATCGAAATTTTCCGGGTTGGCCCAGTTGGACGGGTTGTTCCAGTCCCGCGGTTCGTTGAAGAGCCCGGGATCGAACAGGTAGAGCCGCCGTTCGCCGGCGGTCTTCTTCAGTTCCAGAAAGCCCAGCGCCAGCAGTTCGCCGCGACGCCATTCGCGGTCCCCGACGGCCAGCAGGACACGGCGGCAGTGTACGTCGCGCAGCCTGGACAGCAGGTGCACGGCTTCGTCGCGAGGCATGTCCTCTGCCTGATCGATTACGATCGCCAGGTCGGTTCGAACATCGTCCGGCAGTTCCCGGACGCCCGCAACGCGACCCGCCACGACGACCTCGCCGAAATCCGACAATTCGGCCGCATGCGCCTCGGCGCCGACGAGCAAGACGCTGGTCTGGCCGTCCGCGAGATCGAGTTCTCGTAGCACTGCGCCAATCGGACCCAGAGGAATCTCCTAGAGCTTGTCTGGAATCTCCTAAAGCTTGTCTATCTCGCGGCGGAGATCGTACTTGTTCTCGGTAATGATCCGCTCGAGCACCCGGATGCGTTCCTCGAGGTCATCGATCTTCGCGTGGGCATCGTTCAATTCTTCGCCATCGTCATGGCCGCGCTTGTCCGCGCGGATCGTGTAGATCTTCTGCACGGTCTGCGCCACCATGACGATGACGATGATGGCGAGAACGAATTCGAATGGATTCATGGCTGGATCCCCGGTACGCGCGTGATCATATCTCAAAGATTCCTGAATTCCCTGTCGAGTTCGTAACGCGACGAGGTAACGTATTTCTCGATCCTGGCGAGCCGCTCATCCAGAGTCCTGCAGCGGCGATCGACCGCGTCCGCTTCCATCCGGCGCGCGGCTTCCGCCTGCTCTCTCTCTCGCTCCCGCCTCTGCCGGCGAGTCTCGCGGTGGGCGCGCCTGTTGTGCCGTCGGCAATACAGCCGCTTCTCGTAACCGTACCTGTCCGACCGCGCCGGCACGAGAAGTACGACGGCCGCATAGCCGATCAGCGTAACCGGCATCCAGACGAAGAATGCAATCAGGACCAGCAATCTCGTCACGCGAAGATTGAAGCCGAAGTAATCGGCGATCCCCGCGCACACACCGCCAAGCAGCGCTTCATCCGCGTTGCGCATGAAGCGGCGTTCGTATTGAGTCGCGCGCGCCGTCATGTGTGCCTCCAGTCGTCGCGGCCGTGCCGCCAGAATTCCTGCTCGGACCTGCTGCCCGAATAGATAAGGGGTTTCTCCCGGATGATCAAGCTTGCGCCGAGATACGCGGCCGCGGTCGGCCAGAAGAACAACACGAGGCTGATCACCGCAATCAAGCGGATGGTCAGGATCCGGAACCCGAAACGGTCGGCGATTCCTGCGCATACGCCGAACAGCCAGCCGTTCTCGCGGTCGCGATACAGGCCGCGCAGCGGGCCACGATCGAATCTCCAGGTGCTATGGCTCATGGACGTTTCCTTCCCGCACTTTCCAAATCAGTTCTCGGCTGTTTCCTTGCCACCGCCGGCGACGCGTCTCTTCAAGGCGTCGAGTTCTTCACGGACCAATTCCTCGGCTTCCAGGCTCGCGAACTCGTGTTTCAGGTCCTTGGGAAGGCCGAGGTCGTAAGCCTCCACCCTGCCCTCGACGTCGTCGATCCGGCGGGTGTATTGCTCGAAGCGGATCATCGCATCGTCGATCTTGTAGTCGTGGATCTTCTTCCTGACCGCGAGGCGGCTGCTCGCCGTCTTGTGGCGCGCGAGCAATGCCTTCTGTCTTGCCTTGGCGTCCTCCAGCTTGCCTTCCAGCCTGGCGATGTCCTCGTTCAGTTTCGCAAGGCCATCGTCCACGGCCGAATAGTCCTGTTTCAGCAGGTCGACCGCGGCGCTCACCCGGGATTTCTCAACCAGTGCCGCCTTGGCCAGATCTTCGCGGCCCTTGCGCAACGCCAGTTCGGCCTTCTCTTCCCAATCGGCCGTCTCCTGCTCCAGCGAGCCGAGCTTGCGGTTCAGGTCCTTCTTGTCTGCGATAGAGCGCGCGGCAGCCGACCGCACTTCGACGAGCGTGTCTTCCATCTCCTGGATCATCAGCCGGACGATCTTTTCCGGATCCTCGGCCTTGTCGAGAATCGCATTGATGTTGGAGTTCACGATGTCGCTGAATCTCGTGAATATGCCCATGGATCTGTCCTCTGTGAGTGGTAAATCGCACCAGTGGTATTGCAGAATCCGTGCCAGATTCGGGATTTTAACGTAAGTAACTGTTATTTAATGTTTTATCCCTCACTCCCCGTTCCACGGTGAGCTGCGGAATATGGCGTAATATGCTAACTATTAGCTGTTTATGCACACTTTTGGCAAAATTGACCAATGGCTGATCCCCGTCCCGTACAACAGATTCTCGGCGAAGCACCGGCCTTTCTCGGCATGCTCGAGCACGTGTCCCGTGCGGCGCCGCTGGGTAAACCCGTCATCGTGGTCGGCGAGCGCGGGACCGGCAAGGAACTGATTGCCTCGCGCCTGCATTTCCTGTCCCGGCGCTGGGAGCACCGTCTCGTCAAGGTCAACTGCGCTGCCCTGACCGAGTCGATCCTCGAATCGGAGTTGTTCGGCCACGAGGCTGGCGCATTCACGGGCGCCCAGCGCGCGCACATCGGTCACTTCGAACGGGCCGATGCCGGCACGCTGATCCTGGACGAGCTGGCGACGATCTCGATGCGCATGCAGGAAAAGATTCTGCGCGTCATCGAATACGGGGAAATCCAGCGCGTCGGCGGCAACGACACGATCCGGGTGGACGTGCGCATCGTCGCGGCCACCAATGCCGACCTTCAGGCCCTGGCCGAAAAGACCCGGTTTCGGCGGGACCTGCTCGATCGACTCGCATTCGACGTCATTACCGTCCCGCCGCTGCGCGAGCGCCCGGAAGACATCATGACCCTCGCCCAGGCCTTCGCCGTCAATATGGCGAGCGAACTCAAACGCGCCTACTTCCCGGGCTTCAGCGCGCGGGCCACGTCTGCCCTGCTGAGGTACGACTGGCCGGGCAACGTCCGGGAACTCAAGAATACGATCGAACGTTCGGTCTACCGTTCGGACGACCCCGACAGTCCGATACGTCGCATCGTGTTCGATCCGTTCGATTCGCCATTCCGGATCGCCACGCCCGCGGCGGCCAGGGCGAAGCCGCCAGCCCCGGCGCCGCTGCTGCCGACCGACCTGTCACGGCGGCTCGCGGACACCGAGAAGGAATTTCTCGTCGCGGCCCTGGACAAGGCGCGTTTCAATCAGCGCATGGCCGCGGACCTGCTGGGCCTGACGTATCACCAGTTCAGGGGCAAGCTCCGCAAGCACGGCATTTCGGGGCGGCCCGACGCCGAGGCCGGGACCCCGGATCAGCTTTCGTCGCGATAACGGCGCACGTAGATCGCCGCGGCGGTGAACAGCGCGCACACGATGATGCCCGCCCACATGCTCGGACTCGAGAAGAATTTCCCGAGATCGATGAGGCTGAGCAGATGGATATTCTGAACGGCCTGCCCGAGCTTGTGCTCGTTGAGGATCGCTTCCACGTCGATGCCGCTGCTGAACAATGGCATGTTGGCGAGGTTCGTGCGCGAGCCGATCGCCTGCCACAGGAACGTGGTGCGAAATACGAAGAATTCCAGCATCGGCAACACGATAAGCGGCAGGAATGCCATCAGCAGCGGCGATCGCTTCGTCCATGCCGACACGAACAGGAACCAGCCCACGAGCGGCGAAATCCAGATGGGGGCTGCAATCAGCACGATCAGCAGTGTCGCCCAGACGTCGAATATCGGCGCCGAACTCCAGATCAGGTGCAGCGGGCTACCGCCCTTGAATCGGACGAAGAGGCTCGCAAGCGCCAGATTCACGAGGTGAGTCGCCACGATCACAAGGAACGTGATGAGCGGGATGACTACCAGGGCGGTGAGCAACTTGGAGACGACCGTTTCCGCATCCGTAATCGGCAGGGATCGCCAGAACAGGATGCTCTTGTCCTTGCGTTCGGCATACAGAGAATCCAGCGTGTAGAACACGGTAAGAATCATCAACGCAATGAAGAACACCATGGTCAGGCCGCCCAGGAACGCCATGAGCGCGGCCCGGCGCTCGGCGTCGCCGACGTTCGATGCCCCGACGATGGCGAGGTCCAGCGCGCTCTCGAATCCGGATGCCGCGACATAGCTGGTCACGATCAACAGCGTCATCACGAGCGCCACGACGCCCGGAGTGACGTAGATCGAACGATGTTCCCAGAGCTCCCGACGGATCAGTGCGAACTGGTTGACGATCATGACGTCGCTCCCTTGACCTTCGCGACGAACAGGTCGGCGACGGAAGGCGTGTGTGTTTCGCCGAGCCCCTTCAACCGATCGCGATCCAGGCCCTGGAAGATCATGACCTTTTTGCCGAACACGTCACTCTCGTAGATCGGACCGAGCTGTCTCGCCCGGTCGGCGTTCTCGCTCGAGGTGGTCAGTTCGACAAAATACCCGGGTAGCGACTCCATGGCGGTATCGAGCAGCAGCCGGCCGTCGTTGATGAACATGATATCCGTCAGCAGGTTCTCTATCTCCTCAACCTGGTGCGTGGTAATCAGGATCGTCCGTTCGCCGTCGAAATAGTCGTTCAGCAGGTTTCCGTAGAACTCCTTGCGGAAGATGATGTCGAGTCCGAGTGTCGGTTCATCCAGTACCAGCAACTTGGCATCGATGGCGGTGATAATCGAGAGATGCAGCTGCGTCACCATGCCCTTGGACAATTCGCGGACTTTCGCGTCCCGCCTCACCTTCGTCCGCGACAGCAATTCTTCCGCGCGGGCCCGTGAAAAATTCGGGTGGATCCTCGCGATGAAGTCGAGCAATTGCGACACCCTGATCCAGCGCGGCAGCACCGCCACGTCGGCGATAAAACAGATGTTCTGCATGAGGCGCTTGCGTTGCCGGAACGGATCCAGCCCGAGAACGGTCAGGTCTCCGCTGCAATCCGTCAGGCCCAGCAGCGCCTTCAGCAGTGTCGTCTTGCCGGCACCGTTGGGGCCGAACAGGCCGACGATCTTGCCCTTCTCGATCTCGAAACTGACGTTGTCCACTGCCCGGACGTCACCGAAGTGCTTCGAGACGTTGCGGGCCGTGACCAGGCTAGTCATTTTTCGTTTCTCCCGTATCGTCCGTCGACGGCCGCTCCCGGAGCAATGCCGTCTCATCCAGGCCCAGCCGTTCGATGGTGGCGAGGATCTGCGGCCATTCCTTGTCCAGGAACCTGCGACGCTCGTCTTTGAGCAACCGCGTGCGGGCACCGTCCGTAATGAACATGCCCCGGCCGCGCTTCTTCTCGACCAGCCCCTCGTCGACCAGCTCCTGGTAGCCTTTCAATACCGTCAGCGGATTCAGGCGATATTCGGCGGCCACGTTGCGCACGGAAGGCAAGGCATCGCCGTCTTTCAGCGCGCCTTCGAGGATCATGGCGACGACGCGGTCCCGGAGCTGCCGGTAGATCGGCTGATCCTCGTTCCACTTCGGATCCATCAGCCGCCGACCTCGCCGGACGCCAAAAAAAGACGCCGGCCAGATGACGCAGGCCGGCGCAAGCGTTCCGTCGCTGCTGGTCTCGCCACCGTGACGGAAATCGCGGAGTCTTTCATGCCCGGATCGCCACCCTAGTCGGCCAGCGTCAGATTGATCTCGACGACGGGCCGACCGCCGTCGGCCGCCTGGTCCGCCAGCGCTGCCGGCGGATCGGCCAGGGCTCCGGCCTGTGCCGCGATGAGCGCGATCAGCATCAGCGCCATGATCGTGAGGCCGACGAGCTCGTTCAGATACCGGGTGACTATCGCTTTCATGTTGCGCCTCGGGGCAATGCCCGGGATGGTGGAATGGGTTAGTGAACTACTGTTATAGTTGACTATAACAGTAAAAATCCGCTTTGCAAGCTTTTTTTGCTGCGAATCGACCCGATTCGCGCTGCCGACGCGTTTGCATCGACATGGTGGCCGACGCACAGACCCTCACCGCCGACGGATTCGAGCTTTCCGCGCCGTCCGGGCTGGCCTATGCTGCAAAAATGGACGGCATGCCCGACGACGGCGCCCTCATGCTGCTGTACGGGGACGGGGACGTCGCTGCATTCGAGACCCTGTACCGCCGGCACAACGACGCCCTGTACCGGTACCTGCTCCGGCTCAGCCGCAGCCCGGACGCCGCCGAGGACATCTTTCAGGAGGTCTGGAGCAAGATTATCCGGGCACGCCAGACCTATCGCCCGACCGCCCAGTTCAAGACCTTCCTGTACCGGGTCGCGCGCAACTGTTTTATCGACTACATCCGCCGCAATCGGCGCCACGAGCAGACCGTCGAGCTGGCGCCGGAACACCAGCCGGACCCGGGAGAACTCCCCGACGCACTGACCGAGCGCAGCCTGGCGCGGCGCCGACTGGCTGCCGCCCTGCTCGAGCTCCCGGACGAACAGCGCGACGTGTTCCTGCTGCGCGAGGAGGGCGGCTTCAGCCTCGAGCAGATCGCTTCGATTACCGATTCGAACCGCGAGACGGTGAAGAGCCGGCTCCGCTACGCCGTCAATAAACTGCGCGCCGCGATCGACGATCCGGTGGAGGTGTCATGACCCGCGATAAAGACAAGCCGCAATTCGGACCCGCCGCGGACGAGCGGGTCTCGCGCGGCTATCGCGACGTTGCAACGGAGACTGCGCCCCGCCACCTGGACTCCGCCGTCCTGGCGCAGGCCGCCGGGGCGACCCGGTCGCGGTACGCCCGTTCCGTCGCCTGGACGAAACCGCTGGCCTATGCCGCGACGATCGTACTCTGCGTGACCATCGTGCTGCAGCTGACGCG
>JBAUVS010000244.1:0-4761 GCA_049583345.1 Woeseiaceae bacterium | reverse complement strand
GAGTCGCCGACCCGGTCAAGGCGACGACACCGCAGGCGATCGGGATGCTGCATCGCGCCGGCCTGAAGGTCGTCATGCTCACCGGCGACAACGCCGTGACCGCACACGCCGTGGCACGCCAGATCGGCATCGACGAAGTGCATGCGGACGTGTCGCCGGAGGACAAGCACCGCATCGTGCGAGACCTGCAGACGGCGGGTGCCGTCGTCGCGATGGCGGGCGACGGCATCAACGACGCGCCGGCGCTCGCGCAGGCCGACGTCGGCATCGCGATGGGCACCGGCACCGACGTCGCCATTCAGAGCGCCGGCGTCACGCTGGTGCGCGGCGACCTGCTCGGCGTCGCCCGGGCCCGCGAGCTGAGCCGGGCGACGATGCGCAATATCCGCCAGAACCTGTTCTTCGCGTTCGTCTACAACAGCGCCGGCGTGCCGATCGCGGCGGGAGTCTTGTATCCGTTCTTCGGGGTGTTGCTGAGCCCGATGATCGCCGCCGCGGCGATGAGCTTCAGCTCGGTGTCGGTAATCGGCAATGCGCTGCGGCTCAGGAATGTGAAGCTTTGATTGCCGCGAAACTTGTCCGGCTCAAGCACCGCACAGGATTGCTGCTGGCGGTCGGCATTGGCGCAATCGCAGGCAACTCGGCATCGTCACAGGAGCTTGCAGCCAGCGACGCAAGCTTCCGGGTCATATCATGGAACATATCCGACGATGCCTTTGTCTCGGAGAAGCAGGCTTTTCGATCGATACTGCGATGGGCGAATCCCGATGTCGTACTTCTCGATGAAGTCGGACCAACAGCGGATACTGAGGTACTACGGAGTCATCTGGCGGCGCTTCGACCTGGCGAAAAGGAAACGTGGAGCATCGATGTTGGGAGGAGCGGTGGGCGCCAGCGAGACCTGATCGCGACTCGCTGGGACATCACGCCGCTGTCGGAGTTCTTCTCGAATGTACCCTACCCGGAAAACGATCGGCGGCGGTTAAGCGGCATGATGTCTCCGGAAGATCGGGAGGAGCCGGACTGGAGTATGGACGGCGGCATACCCGTGAATGGCGCCATCATTCGAATAGGCAACCGAAGTCTGTTGGCAGTGATTGCGGACCTGCAGTGTTGCGGGAGCGGTCCGGAAAGCTGGCAGGAGCTACGTCGCCGGGTAGAGGCGCGTACGATCCGCACATTGATCCGCAAGGTCCTCGAGACGCATTCGGTCGACGGCGTTATCTTTGCCGGCGACTTCAACCTCGTGAATTCGACTTTCCCGATGGCCTTGTTGCTGGGACCCTACCCCGGGCCCCACTCGGGCCTGGTACCCGCTGAACTCTATCTGCCGAATCGCGATGTTTCCTGGACGTGGGACGGGCGCGGAACGCCCTTCCCGTCCAATACCCTGGATTATCAGCTGTATTGTCCATTCGGCCTCGACATGCATTCCGGATTCGTCGTGGACGCTGAGGAAAGTTCGCCTGAGCAGCGCCAGCGATTCGGGCTTGAGGAGAACACGTCAAAACTGACGGGCAGGCACCGACCGCTGGTAGTTGAATACAGCTGGGACTGAGCGAGTCTTTTGCGGCTTCGTCGGCGTCGACTGACTACTCCGATGTTCGCACCGTGGAAAAGAGGACAGACCCTGCGCACTGATCGGACCCGTCTGCAAATCCCTCCGCGGAGGGATTCTCTGAATGAGAATCGTTTGCAAGCGGCGCATCCGTGACGTCTTCCGGCCGATATCCGCAGCTCGGCACGGCAACGCCATCGGGGCGCAGGAAGCACCAGCGGTCGCCATAGTCTTTCACGATCCGGTAGCCTTCTTCATGCACCATCCGATGGTGCCTGTCGCACAACAACAGCATGTTCGCGAGGCTCGTCTCGCCTCCCGCCGCCCAGTGCTGGACGTGGTGCGCATCGACGAAGCGCTTCCTGTGACAAGCGGGGAAAGTGCAGCCGCGATCTCTCGCCCACAGCGCCCGCCGTATCGCGGTCGGCACCACGCGCGTCTTACGGCCGACGTTCAGCGGTTCTCCGTCTGCGTCTTCGACGATGGTTACGGTCTCGCCGTCACAGCACAATCGTTTCACCGATTCGATCGGCAATCCCGAGCGCCCTTGTCCGCCCGCAAGCGCGGTGCTGTCTACGTGCACCGTGACCCGGTAGTTATCCGACGCACCGACCGGGGATTCGCGATCCTCCGCCAGGTACGCCCTCGCCATGGCGATCAGTGCATCGGCGCGCTGTGCCGACCAGGATTCATCGGCGAATTCGGGCATGGATGCGCTTCTGTCGTCCCGCGCACGGTCCAGTGCCTTGTCGATCAGTTCTCCGGCTTCGATCGGCAGATCCACGGTGATCGTCAGCGTGCCGCGCTCGGGATTTCGGTGCATGGTGAGAGCCCGCCGTGCAAAGCTGCGCCGCGCTTCCTCGCGCGACAGTTCCGTGCCGCAACGCAGCTCGCGGCAACGTTCGGCGACCTGCTCGGCGGTAGTCTTCAGCGCGAACGCGAGCAGGTCGTGCTCGTTGTTCGCGTTGGCCACACGCGTGAGTGCGCGCACTTTCGAGTACGACAACGTTCCCTCCGCAAAGGCCATCGAGGTTGCCGGCAAGGTCTTCAGTGCATGAGCAACGCGGACCTTCTCGCGCGCCGCTGACAGCCCGATGTCGCAGCGCCAGTGCAGCCAGTCGGCACAGCATTCGAAGCCCCACGCCAGCCAGCCGCCACGCTCGTCGAAACGGCGGATCAGCACCAGCAGTTCGTAAGTTGCCGCGTTGATTCGGGCGCACAGCCCAACGATGGCGCGGTCGAGATCGTCGATTTTCAGGTCTTTCATGACACGTCCCTGTGTAGATGAATGAGCCTGTTATTATATACAGTAGTCAAGAATTAATCAACAATTTCAATAGATTGCGCAGCTACCGGCCGCCCACCCGGGCAGCCAAACGATTTTCTCCGGAGGCGCATCTAACCAAGCGACAACATCACAAAGAGATCAACCGGGGGACATGGGGGCCAGTCTGAAAATCGCCGATACATCCGCACAGGACGTGCAACTGGCGCCGAAGGACACTCGCAAGCGCAACATCCTCATCGCGGCCGGCTCGCTCGTGCTGCTCGCCGCCGTGCTCTGGATCGCCGTTCCGGCCGTGACGCGCTGGGCGAGCGCCACGGTCTCGGTGCCGCGGGAACGGCTGCGTATCGCCGAGGTCGTCCGCGGCGACCTGGTCCGCGATGTCTCGGTCGAGGGCCGGGTGGTGGCCGCGGTGAGCCCGACCCTGTACGCGCCGGCTCCCGGCACCAGTACCTTGAAAGTCGAGGCCGGCGCCAGCGTCAAGGAAGGCGAGGTGCTGGCCGAGATCTACAGCCCCGAGCTCGAGAGCGAGCTGCGCGAATCGCAGGCCACGCTCGAAGAGCAATCGATGCAGCTCGAGCGACAGCGCATCGAATCCAAGCAGGACACGCTGGAGAAGCGCAAGGAGGCGGACCTCGCGAACGTTGCCCTGGTGGCCGCGAAGCGTGAGATGCGGCGCGCCGAGGACGCGCACCAGCGCGGCGTCATCCCGGAGATCGATTACGAGAAAGCCAAGGACGAGCTGCAGAATGCCGAGCTCGCCGAGAAGCACGCTACCGCGGACGCCGACCTGTTCGACGAGCGGCAGCGCTTCGAGGTCAAGGCGGCCGAGATCGCGCGCGACCGCCAGAAGCTGCGCGTCACCGAACTGCAGCGCCAGGTCGACCAGTTGTCGATCCGTTCGCCGGTCAGCGGCATCGTGGGGGATCTGCTCGTCGACCAGCGGGCCGCCGTGACTCGCGACACGCCGGTGATGGCGGTCGTCGACCTGTCGCGCTTCGAGATCGACGCGCAGATACCCGAAAGCTATGCCGACGACCTCGCGATCGGCATGCCGGCCGAGATCCGGCTCGGCAACCAGGTCTTCGACGGGCAGCTCGTCGCCGTCTCCCCGGAGATCGTTTCGAACCAGGTCCGCGGCCGTATCCGGTTCGTCGACAAGACGCCCGACAACCTGCGCCAGAACCAGCGGCTCACGACACGCATCCTGCTCGAGGACCGGCCGGACGTGCTGAAAGTGCAGCGCGGACAGTTCCTCGAGTCGGGCGGCGGCCGAGTCGCGTACGTATTGCGCGACGACGACACGGCCGTGCGCCGCAGCATCGAAACCGGCGCTCGCAGCCTCGGCGCGGTGGAGATCGTGAGCGGTCTCGAGGAAGGCGAGAAAGTCATCATCTCCGGCATCGACCAGTTCAACGGTGCCGAGACCGTGCTGATCACGAACTAGTCACGACAATGGAGATCGGACAATGCTGGTAATGCGGGACATAGCCAAGGTGTACCGGACCGACACGGTCGAGACGCACGCCCTGAGGGAGTTCTCCCTGACCGTGGGAGAAGGTGAATTCGTGTCGGTGACGGGGCCGTCCGGTTCCGGCAAGACCACGTTCCTGAACATCGCGGGCTTGCTCGAGGATCTTACGAGCGGGACATACGAACTCGACGGCCGGAATGTGGCGGGCCTGAACGACAACGCCCGCTCGAAGCTCCGCAACGAGAAGATCGGCTTCATCTTCCAGAGCTTCAACCTGATTCCGGAACTCGACGTGTTCGACAACGTCGACGTGCCGTTGCGCTACCGGAACTTCGATGCGAAGGAACGCCGTCGGCGCATCGAGAGGGTGCTCGACGTCGTCGGCCTCGGGTCCAGGCGCAACCACCTGCCGGCGCAGCTCTCCGGCGGTCAGCAGCAGCGCGT
>JBAUVS010000243.1:0-17818 GCA_049583345.1 Woeseiaceae bacterium | reverse complement strand
GGAGATGTGCGTCTCCAGGACCTCGATGTCTCCGGCGGGATGCGGCCAGGCGCCGGCCCGCGACAGGGACCGGATCAGGGTTTCATCGTACTGCACCGACCTCGCGTTCCAGATCGCTGATGTTGCGCTCGATCCGTTGCAGGCGCTTCTGTTCCTTCTGCAAGTCCTTGTCGGATTCGTAGTCTCCCTTCTTAAGCCGGCGCTCTGCGTTGCGCACGTCGAGTTGCAGGTTGTCCAGTTCGCTGCGCAACCGGCTGGACCGGGATCCGGCCGTGATCGGGTTACGGCGTGTCATCTGGCCTGGCATCTCCCCGTCACCCGCATCCGGACCCGCCGAGTGCCCCATGGAGAAGCCGACCGTGGTGTTCGGCGCAACCTTGCCTCGCGCGGACACCGTGTTCTGACCGCCCGCCGGCACCGGCATGCCGGACGGGTCGAGGGCCTCGATACGCGGCGCGAGGCGGTCCAGACGTTGCTCCAGCTGCTCGGCGTAGCCGCTCAGGCGCTTCTGAAACTGCTGGTCCGTGTGCCGCTGCTGCGTCGATTGCGCAAGGGCTTCGGATCCCGACGAACTGAGCAATGCCGGTGACAAAACGAGCGCGGCGATCAGGGAATTGACCGAAAACTTCATGGCGGGACTCCGCAGGTTCGTGCCGGTCCTGCCCTCCAATGTACCTCAGAACCGCAATCGAAGCATCGCCTGCAGCTGCTCCTCGGAGCGCTGCCCGGGGAACCCCGCGTAGCGCCAGGCCGGACGCATTGAGGCGATTCCCAGCCATTCCAGCGCCATCGAGACGTGTTCCGACAGGCGATGACGGTAGCCGATCGTCAAGGCGTGGCCTTCGTCCGTGTTGTCGTCCAACGGCACCGGGTCGCGGTCCGTCACGTCGAATTCGTCGTAGCGCAGCGTCAGGCGCTGGTTTCCGAATTCGCGTGTCAACAGCACGAACCAGCTACCGAAGCGCGTGTCTACGGCGTGTGCCGTGCCGAGCAACGGCCCCATGACGGTGCTGCCGTGCATCCACTGCGCCACGAGACCGACCGCGCCGGGCAGATCCGCCTGCAAGCCCAGCTGGTCGAAGCGCGTGCGCCAACCGTACTGGCCGCTGACGAACGCGGTCGGCCGTGCCCGATTCTCGAAGTGAAGCAAACGCAGCTGTAGCCGGCTCGAGTATCGCCAGCCGGCGCCGACATAGAATCCCGGCCTGTCGTCCACTTCCCGAAACGGTGCGACGTACGGATCCTGTTTTGCGAATGTCATGCCCGGCTGCAGTTGCGGCAGCGGTGCCAGCGGGAGTTCGTCTCCGAAGCGGGTCTGCCGCTCGTGCACCGACCAGCCTTTCCATGCCAGCAACGATCCCGCCGGATCGTCGCCGGTGAATGCCGCCGCTTGCATGGAGAATTCGTGCGCGCCACCCAGTCTGGACGGACGCCGACTGACGGACATCTCGATGCCGACGGTGCGCAACTCTTCGGCAACCCAGGTATTGATCGCCGAGAGGTTCAGCGTATACGGACTGCTCCAACCCGGGTCCGGACTCTCCAGCGACAACGGGGGATAGAATGCGCCCAACCGGAAGCGAAGCCGATTGGCTGACCGGGGTACGGGCCGCCACTGCAGATACGCCTGCGTGAGGCCGAGAGCTCCGCCGATGTCGTCACTGTAGCCCTCGGCGGCGACGCGGACATCCAGCGTGTCGGTCAGGCGGCCCGAGTAATCGACGAATGCGCGATCGAGGACCGCTCCGTCCGAGTCATTCGCCAGCTTGCCGACGGAACCGCTCGTCCACGCCGGCAGCGACGACACCTGCTGGAAACCGGCGTCTGCTCCGAGCACGAGCTCTTGTCCGGGTGCGACCTCGACGGCAGATGCCGCGGGCGGCAGCACGACACACGCGAAGGCAAACGCCTGCTTCAGTACTCCGACCATTGCACGGAATCCGTCCCCGGATCGAACGGCGGACGCAGGCGCTTCTCGAGCCTGAATGTCACCGGCATGTCGGCGCCGTGCGGGAGGGTCCGGGTCAGAAGTTCGTCGGCATCACGGATGCGCGGGCTCCAGATCGTGACGGCATAGCCGGTTGCGGCGTCGTCGACATCGAGCTCGAGCGTGCCGTCGCCGTCCGTCTTGCCGAAAACGTCGGTGTCGACGACCACGATGTATCCCAGCATCTGGTCGTGGATGTTGCAGCCGAGCGTGACGATACCGTCGTAGCGGAAGGTTACCGGATCGTTGGGATCGCCCTTGTAGAGCGGCAACACGAAGTCGTTCGGCTTGGAGAAGGAATACACGTGATGGGCGACCGCGTCGCTGTTCGGGAAGTCCACCGCCGTGCCCTTCTGGACGACCAGGATGTGAGGCACGAACTGCTTGTCGCGCTGGTCCATCACCGCCCTGCCGGGGGGCTTGCGGCTGCTCTCGCGCACGCCCTCCTGAATCACGTATACGGCGACGTCCGCCACCGGCGCGCCGTCCGGATCCACCACCGACACATCGAGTGTGCCGGCGTACGCCGCGGCGGGTGCCGCCGGCAGCACGAGGAGGATCAGGAGCAGACCGCCGACGAGACGGCACAATCGAGGGGCCATTGCATTCCCGCATCGTGGAATTCCAGGTCCCGCTAGTCTAGGTCGAGCCCGTGCCGGCTAACCGTGAACTCGCGCACACTCCATTTGACAGAATCCGCCTAGACTGCATAACGCTTTGATTTTTGTAGGCTATGCACGGGCAGCCATGCAACTCAAGACGAGCTTTCGCACCAAGCTGCTGCTGCTGACGATCGTACCGCTCGCCGTCGCACAGGTCGTCACGCTACTGGCGGTCATGCGCACGGTGGAGAACGACATCCGGTCCGATGCGCGCGAGTCCCTGACGATCGGTGCGGGCGTCGTCAACGAGTATCTCGAGTCCCGCACCGACCAGCTGCGCACCAGTGTCGGGGTGCTGGCGGCCGACTATGGCCTGAAGGAAGCGACCGCGACCAACGATGCCGCGACGATCCGCTCGGTACTGGACAATCACGGCCGCCGGGTCGGTGCCGATCTCGCGGCGCTCGTGGATCTCGACGGCAATGTCGTCGCCAGCACCCTGGATCCGACCAACGCCAGTTATGCCGACGTCACGCACCTGATTGCCGCCGCCAGCCGTCAGCAACAGGTGTCCGCCGCATTTCTGTCCGACGCCGCCTACCAGCTCTTCTCCGTGCCGCTGCGCGCGCCGGTCACCGTCGGCTGGGTGGTGCTGGGTTTCCGGATCGACGATGCCCTGGCCGGGCGCATAGCCGATCTCACGGGTCTCGACGTGACCATCCTGCACAGAGCGGATGACAGGGTCGAACTCATCACGACGCAAAGTGCCGATCCGGCCGGCATCGACGCACACCGCCGCACCGACGCGGTATACATGGCCAGCGAGGATACGAACCCGTCGCTGACGATCCAGACGCCCTTCCTGCACGGCGACCCGTCCGTCCTCGTCGTGCTGCAGCGTTCCATGCGCGAGGCGATGCAGCCGTATGCCGAGGCCCGCCGCGGCCTCATCGTATTCGGTGCGGTCCTGCTCGTATTCGTCGCCGTCGCGGGCGGCTGGTTCTCGACGACGATCGCCCGCCCGCTGCGCACGCTCGGCGCGGCGGCCCGGCGCATGATCGCCGGCGACTACGAACGCAGCGTCGACGTGAAGTCGGACGACGAGTTCGGCGAGCTCGCATCGAGTTTCAACGCGATGCAGACCGCCATCGCGGAACGCGAGCAGCGGATTACTCACAATGCACTGCACGACCCGCTGACCGATCTGCCGAATCGGGCGAGCGTGCTCAAGTCCCTCACCCTGATGATCGAGCGCGCACGACGGTCCGATTCCCGCGTCGCGATCCTCTCGATCCGCCTGCTGCGCATGAACGAGATCACCTCGACGCTGGGCCACAACGCCACCGACGAACTCATCCGGACCACGGCGCGGCATCTGCTCGCCAACGTCGGCGGCGGCCAGATGCTCGGGCAGACCGGCACCAACGAATTCGTCCTCCTGTTGCCGGGCGACGACGTGGAAGGCGCCATTTCGCAGGTCGATCGGATCGAGAACCTGCTCGGGTCCGGGGTGACGCTCGGCCGCGTAAACATCATCCTGCAGACGCAGGTGGGTATCGCCGAATTTCCGCGTCACGGCGACGCTGCCGCGGATCTGCTGCGCTTCGCGTCTATCGCCCGGACCGAGGCCGAGACCCGCAACGAACGCTATCGCGTCTACCAAGCCGGACACGAAGATCAATTCGTGCGCCGGCTGCGCATCGTCAACGACCTGCCGGCGGCCCTGCGGCGAGGCGACGTCGAGACCTGGTTCCAGCCCAAGGTGTCCTTGCCGGATACGCGCGTCTGCGGCGCGGAAGCGCTCGTGCGCTGGCAGCATCGCGACCTCGGGCGGCTGAATCCGGACGACTTCGTGCCGGCAGCCGAACAATCCGGGACCATCGTCGCACTTACGCGGCACGTTATCGCCGAAGCCGTCCGGCAGTGCCGCAGCTGGGAGGATGCAGGTCATGAACTGCAGGTGTCGGCGAACCTGGCGGCGCGCGACCTGCTCGATGAATACCTTCCCTACCACGTCATGCAGATCCTGAAAGAGCATGGCCTGCCTGCGCAGCGGCTGACTCTGGAAGTCACGGAGAACTCGATCATGGAGGACCTGCAGAAAGCGCTGTCGGTGCTGGACTGCCTGCGTGACGTCGGCGTGCGCATCTCGATGGACGATTTCGGCACCGGCCATTCGTCGCTGGCGCAACTGCGCAACATACCTCTGGACGAACTGAAGATCGACAAGTGCTTCGTGACGACGCTGTGTAACGACAGGCACAACGACGCGATCGTGCGGACTGCCGTGGAGCTCGCACACAGCATGCACCTGGGAGTGGTCGCCGAGGGCGTCGAGGACGAGCCGACCTTACGGCGCGTGGCCGAGATCGGCTGTCAGCAGGCGCAGGGATATCACATGAGCACGCCGCTCGCGGCGCAGGATTTCCTCGCCTGGCTGCGCGGCTACGAACCGAAACCCGTGGCCGAGCGACGCGGCGGGGGTCGCGCGTTCGCGTCCTGAGGCACGATGGGCGGCGTCACGCGGAACTTTCGAGCGTTCCTCACGCGAGCATTGCTCGCGTGGCCGCTCATTGCCGGCGCGCCGGCGCATGCCGCACCCGGCGATGTCCTGTTCAGCGACAATTTCAACGATACGTCTCTCGCACCGTGGACCACCACGGACAGCAGCCGTTCCGGAATCCTGACCGGCGGTCAGACCTCCGGCTCCCGTCCGCGCGCAGCCTACACCCGCAACGGTCCGGTGTCGGTCACGAGCCCGACGTTTTCAGCCGCAGTGCCGGCGGCTCGGCTGCAGATCTGGGTGCGCCGCGGCAGCGACGCGATCAACAACAGCGAAGACACCGACGCGGGCGAGGATTTCTATATCGAGTACCGGCGCGCGGACAATTCCTGGGCCTTGCTGAACCGGTACCTCGGCTCGGGGACGAACGGGCAGATCTACAACGACTCCTTCCTGCTGCCGCCCGACGCCCTGCACGGTAACCTGGCCGTGCGCGTGCGCCAGATCGCCGGCAGCGGCTTCGACTACGACTACTGGCACTTCGACGACGTTATCGTCACCGAGGTCGCGCCCGCGGGCCCGCTGAGCGTCGGAACCTGCGACTATTTCGACAACGGCCTCGGCAACTGGAGCGTAAATGCGTTCTCGGGCTATGCGGGGACGAGTTCCGCGACTTCCTCGACGCCGACCGACTCGATGTACGTCAATGGCGGCATCGTCACGGTCACCTCGAGTGTCATCGACACGAGCGATCCCTCGTTCACCGATCTCACGATGTGGGTCCGCCGCGGCGCCGACGCCTTCAGCGAAGACCCGGACGGCGGCGAGAATCTCGTCGTCGAATACCTCGACGACTTCGGCGCCTGGGTCATGCTGGAAACCTTCAACGGTAACGGCGGACCGGGCCAGGTCTACGACCGCAGTTACACGCTGCCGGCCGCCGGGCGTCATGCCAATTTCCGGATCCGATTCCGGATGACGGGCGGGTCCGGCGCCACGTTCGACTACTGGCATGTCGATGACGTGTGCCTGGGACAGAACGCCGTCCCCGTGCTCCTCGTCTCCAAGATCGCCCAGACCCTGTCCGACCCGATCAACGGCGGCAGCAATCCGAAAGCCATTCCGGGGGCGGTCGTGCAGTACACGCTCGGCGTGAGCAACCAGGGAGCCGGTACCGTCGACGCCGGGTCGATGGTCATCACGGATCCGCTGCCGGCTGGCGTCGCGCTCTATGTCGATACTTCCGGAGGCGACCCGATCGTGTTCGCCGATGGTGCCGTCGCCAGTGGCCTCTCCTGGTCCTATGCCACCGACGTTACATTCAGCAATCAGCCGGACGGCGGTCCGCCCTACAACTACACACCGGTGCCGGATGCGCAGGGCTTCGATCCAGCCGTAACCGGCTTTCGGATCAATCCGTCGGGTCCGATGAACGGCACGACGGCGGGTAACGTGCCGGGTTTCAACCTGCGCGTGCGCGTCCGCATCCAGTAGGCTCCCTCTCGATTGACAATCCTCGCACGCCGGTGTCATTGTCGGCACGCCATGGCACCGGCCCTCCCGAGCAAACTGCCTGACGTCGGCACGACGATCTTCACGGTGATGAGCAAGCTCGCTCAGGACAGCGGTGCCATAAATCTCTCGCAGGGCTATCCCGAATTCGATCCGCCGGAGGAATTGACGGACCGCATTGCCTGGCATCTGAAGCACGGTGCCAATCAGTACGCCCCGATGCCCGGGGTCCCGGCGCTGGTCGAGGCCATCGCCGAAAAGACGCTCCGCCTGCAGGGACGACGCCTCGATGCCGGCAGCGAAGTGACGGTGTGCACCGGCGCCACGGAGGGCATCTTCAGCGCGGTCCAGGCGGTCGTGCGGCCGGGCGACGAGGTCATCGTGCTGGATCCGGCTTACGACTCCTACGAGCCCGCGGTGACGCTCGCCGGCGGCGTCACGCGACACGTTCCGATGCGGGTCAGCGCGGATGCCCCCGACTTTGCGATCGACTGGCAGCGCCTTGCCGATACGCTGAATGCACGGACGCGCCTCGTCATCCTCAACTTCCCGCACAATCCGACCGGCGCGACGCTGGACGCCGGGGACCTCGACCGGCTCGCGGAACTCGTACGCGACAGCGATGCGTTCCTGTTGTCCGACGAGGTCTACGAGCACATCGTCTTCGACGGCGTGCGACACCCGAGCCTTGCAAGCCACGACGAGTTGTGGTCGCGCAGCTTCGTCGCGTGCTCGTTCGGCAAGACCTTCCACGCCACGGGATGGAAGGTGGGCTATTGCCTCGCGCCGGCGGCGCTCACGGCCGAGTTCCGCAAGGTGCATCAGTTCACGACCTTCGCGGTCAGTACGCCGATGCAGCACGCCCTCGCCGATTACCTCCTCGCCGATCCCGGCTTCTGCGAGGGCCTGTCGGCGTTCTACCAACAGAAGCGCGACCTGTTCTGCGAGCTGCTCGGTAAGACACGATTCAGGTTTCGGCCGTCGAAGAGTACGTTCTTCCAGATCGTGGACTACGGCGCCATCAGCGACGAGCCCGATGTCGCCCTCGCCGAGCGCTGGACACGCGAAGTGGGCGTCGCCTCGATCCCGCTGTCGGTCTTCTGCGAGACGCCGTTCACCGGCACCCGCCTGCGCTTCTGCTTCGCGAAGGACGACACCACTCTGCGCCGCGCCGCCGAACGCCTTGCGTCGCTGTAGGAGCGCTGCTTGCCAGCGCGACCGGTCGCGGCGGCGAGCGCCGCTCCTGCAAGCTAAGCACCAGCGACGCCCGAGACTGGTCAGCTGCCGAGCTGGTAGACGAGCAGCGCGCCGACGTAGCCGATCGAGGTCATGTAACTCCAGGCGAATACCGGCCAGCGCCAGCTGTTGGTCTCGCGGCGAATCACCGCCAGCGTGGCCACGCACTGCAGACAGCAGGCGTAGAAGATCAGCATGCCGAAGACCATCGGCAGCGTGAATATCGGCTTGCCGTCCGCCCATGTCGCGGATTTCAGGCGGGCCGACAAGGTGCCTTCGTCGGCCTGGTCGCCCACCGCATAGACGGTGCCGAGTACGGCGACGACGACTTCGCGCGCCGGGAACCCGGCGATGACGGCAGACGACACGCGCCAGTCCCAGCCCAGCGGCTTGAAGGCGGGTTCGACGAACTTGCCCGCGCGGCCGAGCCAGCTCTGTTCGAGCTGCACCGCGGCTGCCTGATTGCTCGTCAAGCCGGGATCGAGATGCGTCGCGCGCGGGAAATAGGCAAGCGCCCAGATGATGACCGCGACCGAGAAGATCACGGTACCGGCACGGTACAGGAAGACCTTGGCGCGGCCGAGGAGCTGGATCAGCACCGTACGCGCATTCGGGCGCCGGAACTCCGGCAGCATCAGGGCGAACGGCGGCTTCGGACCCCTGAGCGCGGTCTTGCGCATCAGCAGAGCGGTCCCTACGCCGGCGAGTATGCCGAACAGATACAGGCCGAACAGAACGAGTCCCTGCAGGTTCAGGAAGCCGACGTCGCGGACCGGTACGAACGCGGCGATGAGCAGGGCGTAGATCGGCAGGCGCGCCGAACAGGTCATGAACGGCGCCGCGAGGATCGTCGCGATACGATCGCGCCGGTTCGGTATGACGCGCGTCGCCATGATGCCCGGCACGGCACAGGCAAAGCTCGAGATCATCGGGATGATCGACTGTCCGGACAGCCCGACCGAACGCATCGCGCGATCCATCAGGTACGCGGCACGCGCCAGGTAGCCGGAATCCTCGAGCACGATGATAAACAGGAACAGGATCAGGATCTGCGGCAGGAACACGACGACGCTGCCGACGCCGCCGATGATGCCGTCCGCGACCAGGCTGGCAATCGCGCCGTGTCCCAGCCAGGCGCCGACGGCCGTGCCGAGTGTCGCCGTCGCGTCGTCGATCAGGTCCATGATCGGCGTCGCCCAGGCGAATACGGCCTGGAATACGACGGCCATGACGAGGAACAGGCCGATCGTGCCGGGGATGGGCTGATTCAGGAACGTCGCCAGCCGGGTCCGCCAGGAATAGACCGGCGGGATTCGGTCCTGCACCTCCTTCAGCACGTCTCGCACCCACGCGTAGCGCCGCCGTGCCTCCAGCGCGAGCGGAGGCTCGCCGGCGAACAGTGCTTCGCGCGCCCGCACGACCCGCTCGGCGGCATCCGGTCCAATGCATTCGAGCACATGCCGGTTCGCACCCGTCGCACCGTCGATCAGCAGGCGCTCGACTTCCGCGAGCCGGAGCGGGATCGTCGCGTGTTCGGCGAGTTCCCGCGCCGCCGCCGACAGTTCCGGCCAGGCCGACGTCGGTCTGGGCGGCGGCGCGTCCGCGAGTCCGATGAGTGCGTTGCGCAGGTCGTTGATGCCCTGCCCCGTCGTTGCCACGACCGGGCACACGCGGATCCCGCCGAGGCGCGCGGCGAGCGCCGGCACGTCGATCCGGATTCCGGCGATGTCCGCGGCATCGGACATGGTCAGCGCCACGGCGACCGGCCGCTCGAGCTCGAGCAGCTGTTGCACGAGGTACAGGCCCTGGTAGAGATTCGTCGCATCCACGACCGCGAGGATCGCGTCGGGCGGCTGCGTGCCCTGCATGCGGCCGAAGATCACGTCGATCGCGATGCTCTCTTCGTATGAATGCGCGGACAGGCCGTGCGTGCCCGGCAGGTCGACCAGCTCCACGATCCGGTCGTCGCTCTTCAGCGTCCCCACGTGGCGCTCGACCGTGACGCCGGGATAGTTGCCGATGCGCTGGCGCAGTCCGGTCAGCCGGTTGAACAGCGTGCTCTTGCCCGAATTCGGGCTGCCGACAACCGCAATGGTGGCATCCGGCTGCCGCCTCACGGAAATGTCTTTGAGGGCGATCCGGGTTTCGGGTGTCTTAGTCACCGGGCTCGCAGAACGAGACGGTAAAACGCCGCGCCTGTTCCTGGCGCAGCGAGATGCCACAGCCGAAGAGACGGAACTCCATCGGGTCACCGCCCAACGCAGCGCCGGCGAGCTCGACCTCTGCGCCTTCGACGAGGCCGAGCACCATGAGGCGCTGGACCTGTGGGTCCGTCGCGTCGACCGAGGCGATGATGCCTTTCTGGCCGCGTTTCAGGGATGCGAGCGTCCTGCCTTCCATAGTTGCTAAATGATAATGATTCGCATTACGTTTGCAATAGGGAATTGTACGGATGGCCCGCCACGCCCGTTCAGCGCCGTGCCGCCTGTGGGAGCGGCGCTTGCCGCCGCGACAAGTCGCGCTGCCGAGCAGCGCTCCTGCAGGGTGCGAGCGCCCGGCACGGCGCAGGACGATCTCCGCATTATGTCGAATTGCCGCCGAATTCCGGTGGCAATACGGCCTCGATGCGCTGCATGACGTCCAGCCGGTGCACAAGGTCGTGGACGTAGTCGAGGCGCTCGGTATCCAGCACGAGCACGTCGCTCATGTCGTAGGCCGCGATCCAGGATTCGTAGAGACCATCCAGGCGCTTCAGGTACGCGGGTGACACGTCCTGTTCCATCTTCCTGCCACGCAGGCGTATGCGCTGGCGCAGCGTGCGCATCGAACAGCGCAGGTAGATCAGGAGGTCGGGCGGACGGATGGCCTCCAGGATCGCTGCGTAAAACGCCTGGTAGACCTGCCAGTCGCGCTTCGAGATCTTGCGCATCTGGTAGAGCGCTGTCGCAAAAATCTCGGCATCTTCGAATATCGTGCGATCGAGCGCGACGACGTCCGGCTGGCGATCCAGCTGCTGATGCAGTCGAAACTTGCTGCACAGGAAATAGAGCTGCGAACGGAACGCCCAACGCTTCATGTCCTTGTAGAAATCCGCGAGATACGGGTTCTCGTCGCTCGGTTCGTAGAACGGCGTCACCCCGTAGGTGCGGGACAGGAATTCGACGAGTGTCGACTTGCCCGCACCAATGTTGCCGGCGATCGCGATTGCGCGCTTCATGCTGCCAAAGCTAACCGCATACTCGGGTGGCGTCCATCGCCGGGATCACCTATGCTTCGGCGCATCCATCGATCGGGGACCCGTCAGTGAGTCGATCATCGCCCGCCGTCCTGATCAGCGAAAGCGATATCCGTCGTCGCGTCGAAGAGCTGGCGCATGAGATCTCGGACGACTATCGCGGCAAGGGCGAGATCGTCCTCATCGGCGTCCTGAAGGGCGCCTTCATCTTTCTCGCGGATCTGTCCCGCCGCCTGGATGTGCCGCGGCGAATCGAATTCATCGCCGTGTCGAGTTACGAAGACGGCAGCGTCTCCAGCGGCGCCGTGCGACTGGTCATGGACGTCCGCGGCAACATCGAGGATTGCCACGTACTGATCGTCGAAGACATCGTCGACACGGGGCACACGCTCAGCTACCTCATCGGCATGCTGGAGTCGCACCGGCCTGCGTCGATCCGCACCTGCGCGCTCCTGCACAAGGCGGAGCGATCCGAGGTCGACGTCGCCATCGACTACGTGGGTTTCGGCATTGGCGATGAATGGGTCGTCGGCTATGGCCTCGACTACGCCGAGCAGAATCGGACGTTGCCGTACATCGGCACGATCGATCCGCAGGATATCTGAACCGCCTGTCAGTGATCGGCGCAGATCTCGCGTTCGATCTCGATCGTCGAATGATCGATGCCGTACTCCTCGCGCAGAATGGACTTGACGTCCCGGATCACGTCGGTCGGCAGGCTATGCTCGTCGTCGACGCGTACGTGCATGGTCAGCATCAGGTGTTGCGGCGTCAGGCCCCAGACGTGGACGTGATGGATGCTGCCGACACCGGGCACCCGCGAGACGACGAGCTGTTGCATCGCCACGACGTCCAGCCATTCGGGCGCCCCTTCCAGCAGCACGTGTGCGCTGCGCCGCACCAGCACCCAGGCACTCCTCAGGATCAGTATCGCGACGGCCACCGACAGGATCGGGTCGATCGGCATCCAGCCGGTTAGCACGATCACGACGGCGGCGGCGATCGCCGCAACGGAACCCAGCAGGTCGCCCGCGACGTGTATTGCGGCGCCACGGATGTTGAGGTTCTCGCGGTCGCCGCCGTGCAGGATGACGAACGCGATCAGGTTGACCACCAGTCCCAGCGTCGCCACGACGAACATCGTCCGGCCGAGTACGGCCTGTGGATGCAGGAATCGGGTGACGGCCTCGAAGAGAATCCAGCCGACGATCAACAGCAGACTGAGTCCATTGACGAACGCGGCGAGCATCTGGAACCGCTGGTAGCCGTAGGTCAGCCGGCCGTCGGCAGGGCGCTTCGCGACGTGGAACGCGACCGCGGCGAGCGCCAGGGACATCGTGTCGGTGAGCATATGGCCGGCGTCGGCGAGCAGCGCAAGCGAGCCCGCGAGCAGGCCGCCGATCACCTCGACGATCATGAACGCGCCCGTGAGGACCAGCGCCCCCATGACGCGCCGCATGTTGCCGCTGTCGTTCCGGTCGTCCACCGCCCGGACCCGGCTACTGTTCCCCGGCAAGGCGGTAGATCAGGATCGCGGCACGCTTTATCGCGACAGGCATCGACGTCAGATCGAAGCTCTCGTCGGGCGTATGCCCGCCTTCGCCGAGCGCGCCGAGCCCGGAGAGGCAGTCCGCGTACGGCGCCACGAACGAGATGTCGGCCGCGCCGCGTTTCGCCGGGTCCAGGGCCGGCATCGGGCCGCGGCCGAGGGCTTCGTTGATCCGCGACAGCTCCGCCTGCAGGCGGCGGTTGCCGTCGGACGGCGCCATGGGCGGGTAATGATCGCTGAACTCGATCGTCGCGGACGTATGCGGCAGGTTGCGGGATACGACCTCGCGCATGTTCGCGCGCGCCCGTTCGAGTTGTTCCATCGAGATCGTGCGAAGGCCGCCGTGCACGATCACGGTCCGCGGCACGACGTTGGTCTTGCCGAAAGTGCGGCCGCGATTCTGCTCCTCGTCGTACTCGACGTCGGTCCCGCCCTGTATCGTGCCCGCGTTGAAGGTGAGGTAGGGCTCGCCCCGCACTTCGTTGTAGAACGCGTCGAGGATCCGCGCCGCCTCGAAAATAGCGCCGGCGCCGACGTCTTCGGTGAAGATACCCGACGAATGCGCCTGTTTGCCGCTCACCACCAGCTTCCATTGACCGGAGCTGCGCCGGGAGATCGTCGCCCAGTCGGTGTCGTCGTAATGTACCGCCGACTCGAAGCCCAGCGCGAAGTCCGCCCATTTTCCCGCCTCGATGAGGTCCTTGCGCGATATCGAAAGCGGCTCGCCCGCTTTCTCCTCGTCGCCGGAGTAGGCGACCACGAGCGGGATGTCGGCGAGCAGGCCCGCCGCCTGCAGGGCCTTCAGGGCGTAGACGATCACGACATCGCCCGATTTCATGTCTTCGGTACCGGGACCGTATGCGACGTCGCCGTCGCGCCGGAACGACTGGAACGGGTCGTCGGCCTCGAAGACCGTGTCGAGATGACCGATGAGCAGGAACCGCTTCCCCTCGCCTTCCTTGCGGGCGAACAGGTGCCCCGCGCGATTGACCTCGGGGGGCATGTCGATCCAGCGGGTCTGGAGCCCCAGGCGATCGAGTTCGCGCGCGAACACCTGGCCGACTTTGCGCACACCGTCGTGGTTCATCGTGCCGCTGCCGATGTTCACGACTTCGGCGAGCAGGGCATCGGCCTCCTCGGCATGGGCGTCGATCCAGTCCGTCATGCGCTGCTCATCGGCGGAGAGTTCCGCGCAGGTAGCCTGCAAGGCCAGCAGCACGCCGGCGAGAGCCAGGGTAACGCCTACCCCGCGGCTCATTCCGGAACGCCGGCAAGTTCGCGCGGCACGCGGATCTGTTCGACCATGTGCTGGATGCGATCCGGCGGGGCCGCGGTCAGGTGACTCACGGTAAGGGCGACGATGAAATTGAAGCACATCCCGATGACGCCGATCCCCTCGGGAGAGATCCCGAACAGCCAGTGCTCGGCGGTGTTCTGGCCCCACGGCGAGCCGGCCCATTTCAGGAACAGTCCCTTGAAGTATTCGATGTAACCATACGTGAAGATCAGGCCCGTCAGCATCCCGGCGATCGCGCCTTCGCGATTGACGCGCTTGAAAAAAATGCCGAGCAGGATGACCGGGAACAGCGATGCGGCGGCGAGTCCGAATGCGAAGGCGACGACCTGCGCCACCCAGCCCGGCGGATCGAAGCCGAGATATCCGGCGACGAAGATGGCGACCGCAGCGGCGATGCGGCCTGCGAACAACTCGCGGCGTTCGGAGATATGCGGTGCGAAGATACCCTTGATCAGGTCGTGCGACACGGCGGCCGAGATCACGAGCAGGAGACCGGCCGCGGTCGACAGCGCGGCCGCGATACCCCCTGCCGCGACCAGCGCGATCACCCAGTTGGGCAGCCCGGCGATCTCCGGATTCGCAAGCACCATGATGTCCCGGTCGACGCTGAGTTCGTTGCCCTTCCAGCCGTAACTCGCCGCGGTGTCCGCGAAAGCCGGGTTCGCGTCGTTATAGTACTGGATCCGGCCGTCGCCGTTCTTGTCGTCGACCTTGACGAGCGCCGTGCGTTCCCAGGTGCGCATCCATGCCGGACGATCGTCATACGCCAGATTGCCGTCGGGTGCGCCGACCTCCCCGGTCTGGATCGTATTGACGAGGTTGTAACGCGCCATCGATCCCACCGCGGGCGCAGTGGTATACAGGATCGCGATGAACAGCAGCGCCCAGCCGGCGGAGACACGTGCGTCCCGCACCTTCGGCACCGTGAAGAAGCGCACGATCACGTGCGGCAGTCCGGCGGTACCGACCATCAGCGCCATCGTGATGCAAAACACGTCGATGGTGCTCCTGGTTCCCGACGTGTAACGCGTGAATCCGAGCGACGTGACGATGTCATCGAGCTTATCGAGCAGCGATACCCCGCCGCCGTGAATGTCGCCGCCGAAAGCCAGTTGCGGGATCGGATCGCCGGTGATCTGGATCGCGATGAATACCGCCGGCACCGTGTACGCGAAGATCAGCACGCAATACTGCGCGACCTGTGTGTACGTGATCCCCTTCATGCCGCCGAGCACGGCGTACACGAACACGACGCCCATGCCGATCAGCAACCCCACCGTGACGTTTACCTCCAGGAAGCGTGAGAACACGATGCCGACGCCCCGCATCTGTCCGGCGACGTAGGTGAACGAGATGAAGATCAGGCAGATAACCGCGACGATGCGCGCGGTCTTCGAATAGTAGCGCTCGGCGATGAACTCGGGGACCGTGAAGCGCCCGAATTTGCGCAGGTACGGCGCGAGCAGCAGCGCCAGCAGAACGTAGCCGCCGGTCCAGCCCATCAGGTACACGGAACCGTCGTAGCCCAGGAACGCGATCAGGCCCGCCATCGAGATGAACGAGGCCGCGCTCATCCAGTCGGCGGCCGTCGCCATACCGTTCGCGATCGGCGAGACGCCCCGGCCGGCGATGTAGAAGTCTCCGGTGCTGTGAGCGCGCGACCAGACCGCGATCGCGATGTAGAGCACGAACGAGGAGCCGACGATCAGGTAAGTTAGTGCCTGCAGGCTCATCGGGCGGATTCAGTCCTCGTGGACGTCGTGGCGCCGGTCGATGCGATTCATGCGCCAGGCGTAGAAGAAGATCAGCGCGACGAAGATGTAGATCGAGCCCTGCTGCGCGAACCAGAAACCGAGCGGGAAACCGCCGATCCGGATATGGTTCAGCGGCTCGACCAGCAGGATACCGAGGCCGTAAGAGCAGGCGAACCAGACGACGAGGCACAGGGCGACGAGACGCAGATTGGCTCGCCAGTAAGCCGTGCGGTTGTCGGAGTGCATGCCTTCCCCCCTTGCTGGTACCCCCTGCGGCCTCAATGTAGCAGAGGGCGCACCCGGTCCGAAATGGGCAGCGTGGCCTGCCTCAGGGCAACAAAAAAGCGGCTTCTTGCGAAGCCGCTTTCTTGACCACCGTTAGCACGTGGTTCCTGGCCCCCTGAGTCCCCCGCCAAGCCGTACCTGAAGGTGTTCTGCAATTTCTTTCGTAGCCCGGTGTTGCTCAAAGACTACGTTTCACAGGGACGAACGTTCTCAGAAATACTGCCTTTTGTCAATTCTTTAGATTACGTACATTCCGCAACAAAAGTACCAGGGAAATTTTGTTGCAATTCTACAACAAGTCAAACCGGACCACGGGCCGGCGGGCGGGCGCGCAAGGCGCAGGGATCGCGCGCCCGCACAGCCGTCAGCGCCGGGTTCCGCGCTTACTCGAACACGTCCGAGGCGGGTACGACGTCGACTGCGTCCTCGTCGAAGCCGAGCGGCAGCGTGGCGATCGTCTTGTCCTCGTCGAGGATCTCCTGCGGCATCTGCGCGTCGTACTTCATGGGCGAGGGCCGATCGCCGACCAGCCGCGACTTCAGGTCCGCGGCATCCCGCGTCACGAAGACGTACTGCACGTCGTCGGTACTGAGGTTCTCACGGATCACGCGGTTGACGTCGTCCAGCGTCAGCTTGTCGAGGCCCTGCCTGACGTAGTCCGAGAAGTCGCCGATCTGGTAGTAGTCGCTGTCCAGGGCATAGCCGAGCCGTCGCGCCTGGCCGTCGGTCAGCAACGCCACGAATTTCGACAGGTAAGACTTCGTCGCTTCGAAATCCGATTCGCTCATGCCTTGATCGATCAGCTTGTCGAGTTCATGCATCGCCACCCTCGTTGCGAACTGCGCGTCGTTGTTGTTGCGCAGCGGGCGCAACCAGACCTGGAAGATCTGCTGCTGGCGTCCCAGGTTGGTCTCGGGATGGAACTGGAACATCCCGTTCGGGAAATACTCGATGTACGCGTAATCGCCGTAGTTCATGCCGCGGATTTCACGGATGCGCTGGTACAGATGGCTGTTGGTGCTGCGGTGCTCGCCGAGATAGGAGCGCACGAGCCATAGCGCGACCCAGTCCGGATCGCCACGCTTGAGCTCGATCGGGAAGCCGAAGGATACAGCCACCGCCGGCGTCTCTTTCTGGATCACCACCGCCCGCCGGCCGGCCGGCATCGGCGCGGCCGGCAGGTCCAGGGCCGCGCGGAATCCCGGTTCGAGCTTCTGCAGGTCGTTGCTGACGGCCGCCGGGAACGACTCGGGATAGCCGCCCGACAATCCGACCGTCACGTTGGCGATGGTGTAGTACTTGCGATAAAACGCCTTCACGTCGTCCAGCGTGATCGACTGGATGTCGCTGACGTCGCCGAGATTCAGCGACCCGTAGGGGTGCTTGTTACCGTACAGGGTCTTGTACAGGTACTCCTTGCCCAGTTCCTCGTCGTTGTTGCCCACCAGATCGGTGCGGATCGCGTTGGTGACCTGGGTCTTGATCCGCGTGAAATCCTGCTGCGACCATGCCGGATACAACAACTGGCCCCGGATCAGGGAGTACCAGGCCTGCAGATTGTCCTTGTGCACCTGGCCCGCCAGCCGCGTCATTTCCTTGTCGACCTGGGCGTCGAAGCTCGCGGCCATCGGATACATGGCGGCGTTGATTTGCTCGATCGTCTTCGCCTGCGAGCCGCCGTCGGCAAGCATCGCCGCCGTCAGCGTGGCAAGCCCTTTCTTGCCCTCCGGATCGAAGCCGGCGCCGACGTGGAAGAGGTACTCGACGTCGACCAGCGGCGACGTGGACGACGGCTGCGCGACCAGTGCGACGGGCCTTGCGTCACCGGCGCCGACCCGCACGGCCGGCAGCTCGATCT
>JBAUVS010000242.1:0-6388 GCA_049583345.1 Woeseiaceae bacterium | reverse complement strand
CGCAACGAAGATGTCGAGGCCCTCGCCGCGGTGGTGGTCGAACTCGGCAAGCGCCTCACCGGCGCCTGACGCGGTTGCCCGCCGCGATCAGTTCCGGCTGCCGGGGGCTTCACCGAGATTGCGGAGTTCGGCGGCATCCTCTTCTTTCAGCTTGTAGATATTGCCGATGCGGCAACCGCGGATCGTGTCGTAGCGGGCCTCGATGCGCGTGCTGTCCCAGCGCGTGTCGGGCACGACGCGACCGGTGTTCAGGTCCCAGCACCGGCTCGCGAACTCGACGAGATACTCGCCACGGCGGTTATGGTAGAGGAGGTAGTAGTCGTTCAGGCTCTCCCAGCCGTCGGACGTGTCGCTGCTGATGTAAGGCGCCTGTTCCAGGTGCCTTGCCGCGATGAAATCGGCGACTGCTTCCCCATCCAGTTCCGTCCGGCTGGCACAAGCCGCCAGAACGGACAGCCCGATCACCGGCAAAAGCCTGTTCATCGTTTTGAGCTCCCGGAGGCCGTCAGACAAAGCGCTCTCGCTCATACAGCGTCCTGACGAACATAGTAGCCTTCGGATAGTCTTCAAGCCATCGGTCGATGTCGGCACGCATGCCCGCGGGCATCCGCTCCCGCGGCAGGCGGCAGTCCTCGCCCTGGCCGCCGGCGTACCCGCCGGGCTGGAGCCACAGACCGCCGAAGGCCGCGAAGGTGATGTCCGTATAGTTGATGGTGTCGCCGCCGAGGATGGAACGGCGGCCGTCGGCCAGCCGGGTCTCGATCTCGCCGAGCAATTCCTCGATGCCGGACAGGGCTTTCGCCCCTCGCTCCGGGCTGATCACAAAGGCGCGGCGGATCAGTACCGCGAGCAGCGGATACAGCAGCCTGAGCGTGAGCCGCTGCCAGACGGGCACGCGCCGACTGTCGACTCCCCAGACATGGAGCGTCAGGGCGCGCCACGGCAGCAGGTGATTGTAGACCCAGACCTGCAGGTTGACGCCGTAGCGATCGAGCCGGCGCTCGAGCTGGAGCCGTTCGGGTGTCGGGGCCAGGAACGCGGCGCCTTTGCCGAGCGGCGCGGCATAAACCCCCCACAGGTACCGCAGGATCTCCGGGGAGTTTCCGATCACCGATTCGACCACGCCGGTGCGGGCCCGGAGTTGGGGTACGGTGCGCCCGGCGAAGAAGGCGCCGAGCGTCGCCGCGCTCTGATGCTCGACATAGTCGACGCCGAGCCGATCCATGCACCAGCGCACCTTCTCCACGAAATGGCTGGCCGCCATCGTCTCGAGCACCATCGGCGGCACGTTTGGCGCCCGCGACAGGCTGCTCAGCACGATCAGCCAGCGCCACAGCAACAGCCCGGCGACGAGCAGCGCCGTGGTCAGAACATCGAGGCCCGACACGGCGACTAACAGGGGCAGGACCGTGAGGAACGTGGCATGGATCAGGCGACGGCGGATCATCCCGACATTGTAACGGGGCCCGCACGCCGCGAGACGTGCCGGTAGACTGGACGAGGCATGCAACCCGCAGCGAAAACAGACTGGCCGGGACTGCTGGCCTGGCCGGCGGCGTGGCCGCGTCTGTCCGCTTTGGCCGCACTCGCCGCGGTCGTCGTGGCGGCCGCTTTCCGGGGTCCGGCGATCGACGGTTCGATGATCGATCGCATGTCCGGCGACAACCCGCAGGCCGCGATCGCCAGGGAAATCCGTGCGGCCTCCGGCGACCGCGTCCTCGTCGCGATCATGACCGGGCCGGCGGCCGGGACGATCGGCGAGGCTTTTGCCGATATCGGCACGCTACGCAGCCGACTCGCGACGCTCGGCGACGCCATCACGGTGAGCTCGATCGACGCGGCCCGCGACCAACTGTTCCTCTACGGGTTGACGGCGCAGGACCCCGTGGCCCGCCTCCTTGCCGACTTGCGCGACACGCCACGCTCGGCCGGGCTCATCGACTCGCAGGCGCGGCGCTTCCTGATCGTGGTCGAGAGTCCCCGCACGCTGGAGCGGCGGGTCCTGGACCGAATCCGCGCGCAGGGCGCAGGCCATCATTGGCGCATCCTCGCCGGCGCAGAGCTCGAGGACGACATCGCCCACGCCGTGTCGCAGGACCTGCGGCTGCTCATCCCGACGATCGTCGTCACGATGCTCGCCGCGCTCTACGTGGCGTTCAGCCGCTGGCGCGCGCTCATCCTCCCGGTGTTCGCGAGCTTCGCTGCGATAGCCGCCACGCTCGCAGCATTCTCGGTGGCCGGCGTCGCCATCAACCTGATCACGCTGCTCGCCCTGCCGATCGTCCTGATCGTCGGCCTTGCGAACAGCTGCCATTTCATCGCCAAGGCCCGCGAGCTGCACCATGACAAACCGGATATCGAGGCCGCCGTGCGCACGACGCTGCGCCGGGTCGGGCCCGCGTTCTTCTTTTCGTGCCTGACGACGGCCATCGCGCTCGCGTCGCTCAGCCTGAACGCGATTCCGCCGATCGCCGACCTGGGTCTCGTATCGGCGGCCTCGCTGTCGGCGCTGTTCGTGCTGCTCTTGCTCGCGGCGCCCTGGTCTTTGCGCCAGTACCTGTCCGGTGCGCCCGGGCCGTTGCACGGTGTCGGAATGTTCGCCGCCGGGTCGCGCTGGCTGGCCGCGCGCCGCAAACCGGTCGGCGCGGTGCTGCTGGCCGCGATGCTTCTCGGCCTCGCAACCGTTCCCGGGCTCCCGGTACGATCGGACCCGCGCGCGTTCCTCCCGGATCATGCGACGTTCTCACGCGCACTGCGGGCCTTCGAACGGCACTACTACGTGTTCTCGCCGTTCAATGTCCTGGTCTGTGTCGATACGCCGGGGCAGGATGCCCTGTTTGCGCTGCGGCAGGCCGGCCGCGTGCGGGACGCACTTGCCGGCAGCGACGGCGTGCGGCAGGTGAGCATGGAACCGGCCGCCGGCAGGCAGAATGCTTACGTCGTTTCTGCGCTCATGATCGACGACAGGCGGCTCGCTGCCGCCGCGGCGCTGATCGGACAACTCCGCGACAGCCTGCCGCGGGGGGTCGACGTCGTCTACAGCAATGCCGGGCTGGTCTACGAAGCGATCGACCGGGAGGCGATGCGGTCACTGTTGACGTCGCTCGCCTGGTCGGTCGCGCTGATCTTCGGCGCTATCCTGGTGCTGTTCCGTTCCTGGCGTGCGCTGCTCAGCGCGCTGCTGGCAAACACCGTGCCGCTGGCGGTCGTCTGCGGGGTCGTCTGGCTGATCGGCAATCCGCTCAACCTGGTGACGGTCTTCGTATTCCTGATCGCGCTGGGGGTTATCGTCGACGATGCGATCCACATCCTCTTCGTAGGCGCGGCCGGCGACCGGCTGGCCGGCAGCAGCATCGAATTCAGCGTCATCCTCAGCACGCTGATGCTGTGCCTCGGGCTCGGCCTGTGCCAGTTCAGCGCCTTCCCGACGACGCGGCAGTTCGCCGCATACTGCGCGCTTGCGCTGGCGACCGCCGTCGTCAGCAACCTGACGGTATTGCCGCTGGTGTTGCGCTGGCGCATGCCGGCGCCCGGGTGACGCAGGATCAGATGTCGAGGTTCGCGACGGTGAGCGCGTTCCTCTCGATAAACTCGCGGCGCGGTTCCACCTGGTCCCCCATCAAGGTCGTGAAGATTTCGTCGGCCTTGACGGCGTCCTCGATCTTTACCTGCATGAGCCGGCGCGACTCCGGATTGACCGTGGTCTCCCAGAGCTGGTCCGGGTTCATCTCGCCGAGGCCCTTGTAGCGCTGAATCGATTGCCCGCGGCGCGCCTCGTCCATCAGCCAGTCGACCGCCGCCGCGAACGAACCGACGGCCTGGCGACGATCGCCCCGTTGAATGAACGCACCCTCGGCGACGAGATCGGCCAGCTTCTCCGCCAGCGCCATGATGTGCGAGTACTCGTTGGTGCCGAAGAACTCTCGCGGCAGGTAACGCGTCGTGCCGATGCCGTGCTGGACTTTCGTGATCGCGATACGCACGCCCTCGCCGTCTTCGTTGCCGCGTTCCAGCACGGCGCTGTAGGAGCCGCCATTGCCGTTCGACGCCCGGTCGCCGCTCCGCTGCGGCAGGACTGCCGCGAGCTTTTGGGTCCAGTCCTCGAGCCGGTCGAAGTCTTCGGTCATCGCCGGCGTCACCTTCGGCAGGCCGGCGACGGCGCGGAGTACCGCTTCGTCGTAGCGGGAGGCAAGCCGCAGGATGATCTTCTCGACGGCGATGTGTTCCCTGGCCAGCGTCTCCAGGGCGACTCCCGTGAGCGGCGGCGCCTCGGCGTTGACGTACAGTGCTGCGCTGTCGAGGGCGGCATTGAGCAGGTAGGTGCTGAGTTCCGCATCGTCCTTGACGTACACCTCCTGTTTGCCGCGCTTGATCTTGTACAGCGGCGGCTGGGCGATGTAGACGTGTCCGCGCTCGATCAGTTCGGGCATCTGCCGATAGAAAAATGTGAGCAGCAGCGTGCGAATGTGCGAGCCGTCGACGTCCGCGTCGGTCATGATGATGATGCGGTGATAGCGCAGCTTGTCGGGATCGAAATCGTCGCGGCCGATTCCGCAGCCCAGCGCGGTGATCAGCGTGCCCACCTCGACGGACGACAGCATCTTGTCGAAGCGCGCCTTTTCGACGTTGAGGATCTTGCCCTTGAGCGGAAGTATCGCCTGCGTCCGGCGATCGCGGCCCTGTTTGGCCGAGCCGCCAGCCGAATCGCCCTCGACCAGGAACAGCTCCGACTTTGCGGGGTCCTTCTCCTGGCAATCGGCCAGCTTGCCGGGCAGGCCACTGACGTCGAGGGCGCCCTTGCGCCGCGTCATCTCGCGCGCCTTGCGCGCGGCTTCGCGCGCGCGGGCGGCGTCGACGATCTTGGACGCGATCATCTTGGCATCCTGCGGGTGTTCGAGCAGGAATTCCTCGAGACGCGACGACATCGCCTGTTCGACGACGGATTTAATTTCAGATGAAACTAACTTGTCCTTGGTCTGGGACGAGAACTTCGGATCGGGAACCTTCACCGACAGGACCGCAGTCAGGCCCTCGCGGGCATCGTCGCCCGACGGCGTATAGCGCTCCTTGCGTCCGCTCAGCTCGTTGTCGATATAGGCGTTGAGTGTCCGCGTCAGTGCGCTGCGGAAACCGGCGAGGTGCGTTCCGCCGTCCCGCTGCGGGATATTGTTCGTGTAGCAGAACATGTTCTCCTGGTAACCGTCATTCCACTGCAGCGCCACCTCGACACCGACATCGTCCTTCATCGTCGAGAAGTGGATCACCGTGTCGTGTATCGGGGTCTTGTTCCGGTTCAGGTGTTTGACGAACGCCTGGATACCGCCCTGGTATTCGAAGATGTCCTGGCGCTCGTCGCGCTCGTCGACCAGGTGGATGCGAACCCCCGAATTCAGGAACGACAGCTCCCGCAGGCGGCGGGCCAGGATGTCGTAGTTGAATTCGATATTGGTGAACGTGGCGCTGCTCGGCTTGAAGCGGATCGTCGTCCCGGTGCGGTCGGTCCGCCCGACCTCGGTCAGCGGCCGCTGCGGCTCGCCGTGCACGTACTCCTGCTGGTAGCTGCGGCCGTCGCGATGGATGGTGAGGACCAGTTGCTCGGAAAGGGCATTCACCACGGACACGCCGACGCCGTGCAGCCCCCCGGAAACCTTGTAGGAATTGGCGTCGAATTTGCCGCCGGCGTGCAGCACGGTCATGATCACCTCGGCCGCCGAGCGGCCTTCTTCCGGGTGCAAATCGACCGGGATACCGCGGCCATCGTCGGCGATCGTCACCGATTCGTCCGCGTGGATGGTTACCGTGATGGCATCGCAATAGCCCGCGAGCGCTTCGTCGATGGAGTTGTCGACGACTTCGAAAACCATGTGATGCAGGCCGGTGCCGTCATCGGTATCGCCGATGTACATCCCCGGCCGCTTGCGCACGGCCTCGAGGCCCTTTAAGACCTTGATATTACTGGAAGTATAGTCAGATTTGCCGGCCATTCGTGAGCCCCGGGTGAAAACCGATCCATTCTATCAAAATTGGCCTGCAAAAGCAGCCTCAAAGCGTTCTTTTTTAAGGAATTATGCGTTGTTTCGGCTTGCCGTTCCGGGGTCGGCGCCGGACGGCGCCAGGATGCCGCGTTCCACGTGAAACACGGCCGGCGGCTGGTCGAAGATTCGGGTATTCGGTTCGATGCTGGTCGCGATGACCTGGCATCGCAGCGCGCTCACGCAGCCCATCAGCCGGGTCAGCGCTGCCCCGTCCAGCTCGGCCGCGGGGTCGTCCAGCAACAGCAACAGCGGCCGGCCCAGCCTGGCCTGCACGGTCTCGGTCGCCGCCAGCACCATCGCACAGGCCAGCAGTTTCTGCTGGCCCCGCGACACCAGCCGTTTCGCCTGCCGAT
>JBAUVS010000241.1:0-6218 GCA_049583345.1 Woeseiaceae bacterium | reverse complement strand
ACGCCGGCGATCGGGTTGGCCATGCCGGCGAAGATCGCGTTCGCGTAGTCGGCCCAGGGACTGCGGCACAGCAACATGCCCAGCGTCAGGCCGCCGACCATGCCCAGGATCAGGCCGCGCTCATCGGGCGCGCCGGCGACCGAGATGGTGATCGCCCAGGCGACGAAGAAGAGCAAGGGCACGGCGGCGCCGAAGCGCCCGCCGAGGAATTTCAGTGTCGGTTCCATGCGACCTCCGGTGTCAGGGAAACTCTGAGATTAACTCGAAAATGGTTCGTCATTGCGAGCGAAGCGAAGCAATCCAGTGTCTGAAATCAACGAGCTGTGGATTGCCGCGTCGCTTCGCTCCTCGCAATGACAATTCAATCAGAGTTTCCGAAGTCGTTGTCGGCCGGTTCGAAGTGCATCGTGCCGCCGTCCATCGGCATCTCGAGATACAGCCTGCCGTCTTCGACGAAGAACGAGCGGATCATCGAGAGCTCCTTCGCGTAGATCGCGTCCTGTGAATCCGGCGGGCACGCCATGCGCGTCGACGCGAGCGCTCCGAACTCGAGCTTGCCCTCGGCGATCTCGTAGTCGCCACCGCCGCGATTGCAGTCGAAGCGGACGGCGGCGCGACCGCCCGGATCGAGCGCGAGCGTGTATCGGCTCGGGTCGGCCGCTTCGAAGGTTTCCACCGGCGTCACGGTCCGTACCCACTGCCAGGTCTTGCCGACGACGGCATCCACGGCGCGCGTGCGGCCGGTATCGGCCGCCGGCGTCGGCCGGGCGGGCTCGTCCGGCGTCGGCCCGATCCGTTCGCAGGCAGTATTCGCCAGCACCAGCAGGATAACGAGGGCAAATCTGACGGGATATGGCATGGATCGGTCCTCCGGAATCCGGTGCATTGTCGCCCAGCGGCTTCCCCGGTGTCACCGCGGCTCGATATCATCACAAGTCCTCCGACAACCGGCGCAGCAGCGCACGTCCCTGTGCCGCGTGACGCGGGCTGTTCACGAGCCCCGAATCCACGAGCACGAGCCCGAAGAAGACCGCCCAGGCCTTCGCACGGTCCAGCGTGTGCTGATCGGGCGCGTAGAGCGACAACAGCCGGTGCCGGTCGCCGGCGTCGTCGAACAGGCTCCAGGTCACCGCGAGATCGGTGGCGACGTCGCCGGCACACACGTCTCCCCAGTCGATGACCGCGCGGATGATCCCGTCGCCTGCCAGCACGTTCTGCGCATGCAGGTCGCCGTGCAGCCAGCGTCTTTCGGTCGCCGCGGGAGCCGCCAATCCCCGTTCCCATGTCCGTCGCAACGACGGCGAGACCAGGTCCGTGTCGGCTTCGAGACGCGCCATGCGCGCGATCGTGCGTTCGTGTTGTACGACGAGCGGTACACCGCGGAGCGGGTTCACCGGCGCATCGGCCGGTGCCTCGCCGTGCAGCGCACGCAGAAACCTGGCGAGTATCTCGACCTGATCGGAATCCACACGCGCCCGATCCGCGGATTCACCCTCGAACCACGGCACGATACTCCAGTGCCACGGGTAGTCGGCCGCCGGGCGCCCGGTGTAAAGCGGCGCCGGCACCGGGATTGGCAATCGGCCGGCGAGCGCCGGCAACCAGCGTTGTTCCTCGAGAATCAGGTTCGCGCCGATCTCGCGCCTCGGCATGCGCACGGCGAACTCGTCGCCCAGCCGAAAGATCTCGTTGTCCCAGCCGCCGTCGACTCTCGCGAGCGGCAAGCCCCTCGAGTCGGGAAACTGATCGTCGAGGAGAGCCCGCACGAGGTTTTCGGTGATCGCAAGCTCCGGGGTCGGTCTACCGTGCATCGCCGTGCCAGTCGGGTGCCGGTCCCGGATCGATCATCGGGGCCGTTCGATGCCGAGGTAGACGGTACTCCACAACTGCGCGGCGTTCGATTCGGTGCGGTGTTCCGCCAGCCCGCCGAAGGTTTCCAGGCGCCAGGTACCGTCGGCGATCGACCACGACCAGAGTTCGGCGGTGCGGCTGGCGTTGGTCGAGGCGATCACTTGCCACAGACGCTGCTCGGCTTGCGACAATGAAGTCCGTGTCGCCGATGGAAGATCGTCGCGCTGCAGCTGCCTCGCGAGCCCCTTCGCGAGCAGCGCCTGCTGCCAGGACCAGACCACGGTGCCGTGATAATGATCGCGCGTGAACAATGCCTGCACGTCCGCCGATGCATGCACCGGATCGGCGACGACGAGTCCGACCGGCGTCAACAACCCGGCGGGGAAGGGCAGTGTCGTGTCCAGCGCCCAGCGTTCCAGGTCGGCGGCATCCGGCTTACCGAACAGCATCGCGAGTGCGACGTCCGAGTGCTGCACGCGGACGGGCTTTCCTTTCGAATCCAGCGCCAGCGCATCGAAGTGTTGCCACTCGGCGCGTTGCGGGGCTGCCAGCTGCGCGACGGCATCCAGTGCCGCTTGTGCGGGGACGCCGATCTTCGCGGCGTAGTCCGAGACGTCCTGCACGGCGTCGTCGTACGGCACATCGACGTCGAAGAATGCGGGCGCCTCGCGCAGCCAGGTCACGGCCATCTCGCCGGCGTCCGCGAAGCCGTCCGTATCGGATTCGTATTCGGCGATCACGCCGCTCGCATGCAGGCGCTGGATTGCGTCGAGCGCTGCCGGCACGAGTACTACGTTGACGTCCCAGGGCACGCGGCCGCCGCCGAGCCCTTCCTCGCTGTCCCGCCAGTCGCCGGCAGGCTCGCCGGGCTTCAGCGCGACGAGATGCCCGACCGCCGGAGACAGTGCGAACGGTCGGGCCGCCGCGAGCACGTAGCGCAGGTTGGCGACCAGCGCATCCCCGTAACTGCGCCCCGCGGCGGACTTTTGGCGCAGGAACATTTCGGCGCGCTGTGTCCCGCCGGGCCGGTCGAGAAGATAGCGGGCGGCGATCGGTGCGAGCATGAGATTCTCGTCGATCATCCGGTAGTCGTAGATCGGTGTGTCACTCACACCGTCGCCCGCCGCGACATGCCGGAGTATGGCGTACTCGCCGATATCTTCTTCGTGCGCGACCTCGCCGTGCGGGCTCAGGCGCTCGAGCACGGAACCGATGCCGGCCTCGATCACCGTGTCGGTCAGCACCGGCATCATCAGGCGCAGCGACAGCAGCGTGTCGCGGCCGAAGTAGGTGCAGAAGCGCCACGACCCCGCGAGCAACTTCTCGCGGTAGCTGAGGAATGCAAGGACGTTCTTCGACAGCGGATCGTCGGCCGCCCCGGGCAACAGCAGTTCGTCCGCCTCGATCGGCGTCAACGGCGGGTCGCCCGTGAGTGCGACGACACGCAGATGCAGCGGCCCGCCCTCCGGCGGCACGAACGTCACCGGCGAGTCCGCGCCGCCGGTGAGCTTGCCGTTCAGGACTTCGACCTCGAGGCTGTAGCCGGCGCCGCCGTCCAGCCTCTGCCGGCGCCAGGTCGCGGTGTTGCCGTCGACTCGCACCGGCGTTTCGATGCGGGAGGGGATCTTGCGTGTGTGCAGGTAGTCGCGGATCGTGCGCACGCTGCCGAGCACGGCCTCGTGCACGCGGATGGGACCGGTGTCGGCCAGGATCTCGGCCTCGATGCCGTGCAGTGCGCGGCGGCTGGAATGATGCTTCGTCACGCCGCGCACGGTCCTGACTCCGGTCCACTCGGTGGCGGTGGCCGCCGGTTCGAACCACAGGCTGACGCCGCTGTTGCCGGCCGGAAAGGCGACGACGAGGCGTGGCTGGGTGCCGGAACTCAGCACGGCGTGAGCCGCGACGGGGCCCTGCCGATAGAAGGTGTTCAGCGTGGCGCCGTCGCGGATCGAGAATTCCAGCGGGGCGGGTTCGTCGGCGAAAGCTGCGCCGGCGAGACAAAGCAGCGGGACTACTGCGAGAAAAGGATTTGCAGGACGCGGCATCGACCCGACCTCCGACCGGGCCTGCATTGTCGCCCGCGGGGGCGCCGCCTGCCACCGATCCGGGGGTCGGTGACGGTCATCGGCCAAATGATCGGCCAATCAGCCCGGTACTGTTGCCCGTTTATAAGATGAAACAACGGTTTACGTTGCTCCAGGATCGGCCATTGCCAGCCGGGGCAGCGGCCCTCGGCAACCGGCTAAACACGCAGACCGCCGCAAACGTCAGCGGGCAACAGGCCGCCCGTTCGACCTCAGTCGCGCCGATAGACGTCTTTCCGGTCACCGATCCGGATGACGTACACCGTGAGTCGCCGATCCTCGATGGTGTAGAGGATGCGGTAACGGCCCTGGCGAATGCGATAACGGTCCCTGCCGGAGAGTTTCCGGCACCCGGGCGGGCGCGGGTCGTCGGCGAGTGCTCGGATTCTGGCGACGATTCGGCGGCGGTCGGCCTTGGATCCGATCGCCTCGAGTTCCTTTGCCGCGGATTTCTTGATCCGCAGGCTATAACTTGCCACGCTGCTTGAGGTCCTTGACGACGGCTTCGAACGAGTAGTCGGGTTCCGGTTCGCGTGCCTCGAAGGCCTCGAAGTCGCCGGCGTCCTCGGCGAGGGAGGCCTGAACGGCCTCGTTCACCAAATCCGAGATACTGCGATCGGTCTCGGCGGCTTTCAGCCGCAGGGCGCGATGCAAGGCCGGGTCGAAGTACACCGTAGCGCGTTTCAGAGTGTGCTCATTCATCGGGACACTGTAACGTCATGACGTTATAGCGTCAATTCGAATTGTCTCAGTCCATCGGCCTGTACATACATACAGCCCGTGCTATAGTTTGCCAAAACCTCCGGCGCGTCAGCAATGGGCCTCGACACCTTCCACCCGGCCGTAAAGGCTTGGTTCGACAAGCATTTCTCCGAGCCCACGCCGGTGCAGGCCGCGTCGTGGCCGGCGATCGCCCGGGCCGAGCACACCTTGCTCGCCGCCCCGACGGGCTCGGGCAAGACACTGGCGGCGTTCCTCGCCAGCATCGATGCGCTGGTCAAGGAAGGCCTCGAGCGCGGGCTGCCCGACGAGACGCGCGTGCTCTACGTCTCGCCGCTGAAGGCGCTCTCGAACGACATCCAGAAGAACCTGCAATTGCCGCTCGCCGGCATCCGCGATTGCCTGCTGGAACACGGCCTGCCCGACGTCGATGTGCGCGCCTGGGTGCGCACCGGCGACACGCCGCAATATGAACGGCAGAGAGCCGCGCGCACGCCGCCGCACATCCTGGTCACGACGCCGGAGTCGGCCTACATCCTGCTGACGAGCGACTCCGGCCGGCGCATGCTGTCGACGGTGCGCACGGTCATCGTCGACGAGATCCACGCGCTTGCCGGCAACAAGCGCGGCGCGCATCTCGCGCTGTCCCTCGAGCGCCTCAACGCGCTGACGCCGCACGCGCTCACGCGCGTCGGTTGTTCGGCGACCCAGAAGCCGATCGAGGACATGGCGCGATTCCTGCTCGGCGCACGCGGCGAACAGTGCAACATCATCGACACCGGCCACGCGCGCGAGCGCGACCTGGCGCTGGAACTCCCCGGCTCGCCGCTGGAAGCCATCATGGCGAACGAGGTCTGGGCAGAGATCTACGATCGCCTCGCGCAGCTCGTCAACGAGCACAAGACCACGCTGGTGTTCGTCAACACGCGGCGCCTGGCCGAACGCGCGGCGATGCATCTCGGCGAGCGCATCGGCGAGGAGAACGTCACCTCGCACCACGGCTCGCTCGCGAAGGAACACCGCCTGCATGCCGAGCAACGGCTGAAGGCGGGCAAGCTCAAGTGCCTGGTCGCGACGGCCTCGCTGGAACTCGGCATCGACATCGGCGACGTCGATCTCGTCTGCCAGCTCGGCACGCCGCGCTCGATCGCCGCGTTCCTGCAACGCGTCGGCCGCTCCGGCCACGCCGTCGGCGCGACGCCGAAGGGCCGGCTGTTCCCGCTATCCCGGGACGACCTGGTCGAGTGCACGGCGCTCAAGCACGCGGCGGAAAACGGCGAACTGGATCGCATCCACATCCCGGCGCAGCCGCTCGACGTACTGTCGCAGCAGATCGTCGCCGAGGTGGCGGGCGCGGGCGAATGGGGCGAGGAGCCGCTGTACCGGCATTTCCGGTGTGCCTGGCCCTACAAGGATCTGGACCGGGCAACGTTCGACGCCGTCGTGCGCATGCTGGCGCAGGGCTTCTCGACCCGGCGGGGGCGGCGCGGCGCCTATTTGCATCACGACGCCGTGAACGGCCGCCTGCGCGCGCGCCGCGGCGCGAAGCTCACGGCCGTGACC
>JBAUVS010000240.1:0-3024 GCA_049583345.1 Woeseiaceae bacterium | reverse complement strand
CCGCCGGGCCGCGTGTCGCCGAGCGCGACTTCGATGGCCTGCGACACGACGCCGTGCACGCGTCGACCGTCGCGGAAACGCACCTCGTGTTTTGCCGGGTGGGCGTTGGCGTCGACGCTGGCCGGGTCCACCGTCAGCGCGAGGAGATACGCCGGATAGCGGCCGTGGAACAGGACGTCGCGATAGGCGTGCCGGGCGGCGTGCGAGAGCGTCTTGTCGCTGATGCTGCGGCCATTGACGAACCAGTACTGCAGGTCCGCCTGGCTGCGATGGAAGGTCGGCTGGCCGATCCAGCCCGCCAGCGCGATCCCGTCCGCCTCCCGCTCGATATGGATTGCCTGCCCGGCAAAGGCTTCGCCGCACAACGCCGCGATGCGTGCCAGGCGAGCGTCGGCGTCGGTCGCCGCGGCAAGCTGCAGCACCGTGCGCCGGTTGTGTGTGAGCGTGAATGCGACGTCGGGCCGCGCCAGCGCGAGCCGGCGGACCCAGTTTTCGACATGGCCGAATTCCGTCCGCTCTGTACGCAGGAACCGGCGCCGGGCGGGCGTATTGTAGAACAGGTCATGGACCTCGACCGTGGTGCCCGGCGGATGCGCGGCGGGTCGGGATTCGCTGATGCGGCCGCCCTCGGCCTCGACCTGCCAGGCCGCGTCGGCGTCCCGCGCGCGCGAGCACAGCGTCAGCCGCGCGACCGAGGCGATGCTGGGCAACGCCTCGCCCCGGAACCCGAGTGAGGCGACGGCCTCGAGATCCTCGAGCGAGGCAATCTTGCTCGTCGCATGCCGCGCGAGCGCCAGCTCCAGTTCGTTGCGGACGATCCCCGCGCCGCTATCGCGCACGCGGATCAGCTTGTGTCCACCGGCCAGGATGTCCACCTGCACGCTGGAGGCGCCCGCGTCGAGGCTGTTCTCGATGAGTTCCTTGACGACCGACGCCGGGCGCTCGACGACCTCGCCGGCGGCGATCTGGTTGACGAGGTGACTCGGCAGTTGCTGGATAGGCATGCGGCTGGCGGGCGAGAAGGATCGGGCCCGCCATTTTTTCAAATCGGCGCCGAAATGTCTCGGGGCACGCAGCGCCTAGGTGCCGGGGAAGATCGGGATCGACAGCGTCTGGCCCACCCGGATGTTGTCGCCGGAAAGCCGATTCGCGGAGCGGATCGCGGATGCGCTGACGTTGTAGCGCTCGGCGATCTCGGACAGGGTGTCGCCGGGAGTGATCACGTAACGGACCTGCCGCTCCGGATTGCGGTGCGCGTTCATCGCGATCAGCGTGTCGGGAGGCGGGTTCGCATAGAAGTAATCGCGGATGCCCGCGAGGATCGCATTCGCCATCCGGCCCTGCGCGGTCCGGTCGGAGAGCCGGCGTTCCTCGGCCGGGTTCGAGATGTAGGCGGTCTCCACGAGTATTGATGGCATGTCCGGCGACTTGAGCACGAGGAACCCGGCCTGCTGCACGTTTCGGCGCCGGACCTCGCCGACCCGCGACATCTCGCCGATCACGCTCTTGCCGACCTCGAGGCTGGCGCCGAGCGCGGCGTTCTGCGACAGGTCGAGCAGCACGGATGCCAGTACGTCGTCCTTGTCGTCCAGCGACACGCCGCCGACCCGCACCGCGGCGTTCTCGCGCTCGGCGAGCAGGCGCGATTCCTCGTCGCTCGCGCCCTTGAGCGACAGCGCATAGACCGTGGCGCCGTCGACGCGCCGGTCGGATACCGCGTCGGCATGAATCGATACGAACAGGTCCGCGTGGTGCTCATGCGCGATCGCCGTGCGCCGGCGGTGGTCGATGTAGTAGTCGCCGGTGCGCACCAGCACCGCACGCATGCCCGGTTCGGCGTCGATGCGCGCGGCGAGCTGCTTCGATATCGCCAGGGCGACGTCCTTCTCCCTGGTCCGGTACTTGCCGATCGCACCGGGGTCATGGCCGCCGTGCCCCGCGTCGACGGCGACGACGATGTCGCGTCCCGGCGTGTAGCCCTCGGACGCACGCTTGACGGCATGCAGGCTGCCGTTGCGCTGCAGGTCGATCACGAGACGATCGCCGTAGGCGCCGTTGGGACCGGCCGTGAAACTGCGCGAGCGCACGTCTTCGTTGAGATCGAGCACGACGCGCAGCTGGCCATCCGAGCGCAATCCGCTGCGGATAGAGCGCACGGCACCGGCCCCGGCGGGCATGCGCGCGAGCGCCTTGCCGAGACGCCCGTCCTTGAGATCGACGACGAGGCGGTCCGGCCCGCGCAGGGTAAAGATGCTGTGCTCGGCCGGGCCGGAGAGGTCCAGCACGACGCGTGTCTTGCCGTTCTCGGCCCAGATCCGGATGGCTTCGATGGTCGTCGCCGCGTTCGCCGTCGCGGCGAGCAGCATCAGGAAGGCTATCGAGATCAGGCGTCTGCCGGGCATCGCGTCGGGCACAGTCAGTTCCGGGATTATGTCGGGTGAGTATACCGTCGCCGCGGAAAATTCCAATGCCTTTCCTCTGCAAAATTATGAGGATACTGGCCCAAGTTAATCCAGTGGCTGACCCTCCATTGCCGCGACCAGGGCGCGGCCGCGGGCGCTCAGTCCGGTGAGTTCCGCGTCCCGGCCCGCGCCGGAGTAGCTGAGGCGCAGCAAGAGATCCGCGGCACCCGCCAGCCCGGGCGCCCGTTCCGGCCACTCGACCAGGCGCAGGCCCTCGTCGAGTTCGCCGAAGCCGAGGAACGGCAGTTCCTCATCGCTGGAAACGCGATACAGATCAATGTGGTAGACGGTCACGCCCGGGAGCTCGTAGGGCTCGACGAGCGTGTAGGTGGGACTCGGGACCGGTCCGGCGTGTCCCAGTGCGGCGATCAGCGCGCGGGCAAACGAGGACTTGCCGGCGCCGAGCTCGCCCTCGAGCAGCACCAGCCAGCCTGCCTTGTCGGTCGGCAGCCGGGCACCGAACTCGGCGGCAAATGCGGCAGTCGCCGCGGCATCCGCCAGCTGCCGCCTCATGGATTGACGACGCCACGCAGCTCGGCCAGCAGGTCCGACGCGATGAGGC
>JBAUVS010000239.1:0-23356 GCA_049583345.1 Woeseiaceae bacterium | reverse complement strand
GAAGCGAAGCAATCCAGTGTTTGAAATCAACGACCTGTGGATTGCCGCGTCGCTTCGCTCCTCGCAATGACGAATTGATCAGAGTTTCCCTAGGTGAAATCCGGCATTTAAACTCCCGCACGTTCGCCGTATCGTCTGGTCAGAGGATGTTGTGTGCGCTGCATGGGACAGCGCCCAGGGACTGAAAGCGTGAATGACAAGACGTCGCCCGGGTTATACAAGGGAGTGAAGATTCTCCACGACCCGGTGCGCAACAAGGGTACTGCGTATACAGAGGCCGAGCGGGACTCTCTCCAGTTGCGCGGCCTGCTGCCGCCGCGCGTGCATACGCCGGCCGAGCAGGAGATGCGGGTACTCGGCAACATCCGGGCGAAAGCCAACGATCTCGAACGCTACCTCTACCTGGTGTCTCTGCAGGATCGCAACGAGACGCTCTTCTACCGCGTCGTGATGAACCACATCGAGGAGATGATGCCGCTCATCTATACGCCCACGGTCGGTAAAGCTTGCCAGGAATTCCAGCACATCTATCGCAGGCCGCGCGGGTTCTACGTGTCGTTGCAGGACCGCGGCCGTATCCGGGAGATGCTGGGGAACTGGCCGCACGAGGAAGTGAAGATCATCGTCATTACCGACGGCGAGCGCATCCTCGGACTCGGAGACCTCGGCGCCCAGGGCATGGGCATCCCGATCGGGAAGCTCGCGCTGTACACGGCCTGCGCCGGCATACATCCGACCCAGTGCATGCCCGTCATGCTGGACGTCGGGACCAACAACGAACAGCTCCTCGACGATCCTCTCTACAACGGGATCGAACGGCGACGGGTGCGCGGCGAGCGCTACGACGAGCTCGTCGCGGAATTTATCGCGGCCGCCAGCGAGGCGTTCCCGGGTGTGCTCATACAACTGGAGGATTTCGGCAACGCCAACGCCTTCAGGCTCCTCTCCCAGTATCGCGACCAGGCCTGCCTGTTCAACGACGACATCCAGGGTACCGGCTCGGTCGCCCTCGCCGGCATCATGAGTGCGTTGCGAATCACCGGCGGGTCGCTGCCCCACCAGAAGATCTTGTTCCTCGGCGCCGGCGAAGCAGGCATCGGAGTCGCCGAGGCGTTCGTCGCGGCGCTGGTCTCCGAGGGCGTGCCGGCAACGCATGCGCGCAAGCAATGCTGGTTCGTCGACCGCCTGGGGCTGCTCGTCGCGGGGCGCGACAATATCTCCGAGGCGAAAAAGCCCTACGCCCACAAACATGCGCATATCGGCAACCTGCTCGAGGCCGTCAAGACGCTGCAGCCGACGGCCATCATCGGCCTCTCCGGCCAGCGCGGCGCGTTTACCGGCGAAGTGATCGATGCGATGGCGCAGATCAACCCGCGCCCGATCATATTTGCGCTCTCCAATCCCACCGACAGCGCCGAATGCACGGCGGAACAGGCCTACTCCGGGAGCAACGGGCAGGCGGTCTTCGCGAGCGGCAGCCCGTTCGAGCCCGTCAAGATCCGCAATCAGACCTTCGTCCCCGGCCAGGGCAACAACGTGTACATCTTCCCGGGCGTCGGGCTCGGCGTGATCATCACCCAGTCCCGTGTCGTCACCGACGAGATGTTCCTCGCGGCCGCCAGATCGCTGGCCGGCCAGGTGGGCGACGCGGACCTGGCGCACGGCCGCGTCTATCCGCCGCTGTCCCGGATCCGGCAGGTTTCGGCACAGATCGCGCTGGATGTCGCCAGGATCGCCTACGAGCGCGGCCTGGCCACGAGGCCGGAACCCGACGATATCGCGGCGGAAATCCGCCGCTACATGTACCAGCCGGCATACCCGCATTATGCGTAGCGCGCGTCCGGACGCTATCATTGACAAAAACAGCAATCGAGGGGGCTGATCCATGCCGTACGACTCCAGTGCTATTCGCAACGTCTGTCTGGTCGGGCCGAGCGGCGCCGGCAAGACCCTGCTGGCCGAGGCGCTCCTGCACGCGGGCGGGGCCATCCCCAAATCCGGAGCGATCGAGCACGGCGACACGGTCTCGGATTTCACGCCCCGCGAGAAGGCCGCTGGCCACTCGCAATACACGTCGCTCTGTCACCTGGATCACGGCGGAATCCACCTCAACCTGATCGACACCCCCGGCTACCGCGATCTGTACGCCCGCTCGTTATCTGTCCTGCCGGCCGTCGAGACTGCCGCAGTCGTGATCAACGCACAGGCCGGCATCGAACAGGTCGCGCGCCGCATGATGAGGGCGGCCGCACGGCAACGCCTGTGCCGCATGGTCATCGTCAACAAGATCGACTCGGAAGATATCGACCTGCAAGGTCTCATGGGCGAAATCCAGTCGCTGTTCGGTTCGGAATGTCTGCCCATCAACCTGCCCGCCGCGGACGGCAGTTCCGTCGTCGACTGTTTCTTCGATCCGGCGAAGACCGACACCGCGTTCGACTCGGTTGAAGCCGCGCACACGCACATCGTGGACCAGGTCGTCGAGGTCGACGAAGAGCTGATGGAGGTCTATCTCGAGCAGGGCGAAGAACTCGCGCCGGAACAGTTGCACGACGCCTTCGAACAGGCGCTGCGCGAAGGCCACCTCGTACCCGTGTGTTTCGTTTCGGCGCGGACGGGCGCCGGCATATCGCAACTGCTCGAGATATTCGAGAAACTGATGCCGAACCCCATGGAAGGCAATCCGCCGCGTTTCCTGAAAGGGGAAGGCGACAGGACCGAGGAGGTCAAGATAAAACCCGATCCCGCCTCGCATGCCGTTGCACATGTCTTCAAGGTCGAGATCGATCCGTTCAAGGGACGTCTCGGGGTGCTGCGGATCCACCAGGGCACGATACGCCCGGGCAACCAGCTCTTCGTGGGCGACGCGCGCAAGCCGATCAAGGTCACCCAGCTGCTCAAGATCAACGGCGCCGAACATGTCAAGTTGGACGTCGGGGTGCCGGGCGACATCTGCGCCATCCCGCGCGTCGACGAGGCACACTACGATGCCGTGCTGCACGACTCGCACGACGAGGATCATTTCCACCTGAAATCGATCGACCTGCCGCGGCCGATGTACGGGCTCGCGATCTGGCCCCGGAACGACAAGGAGGCCCAGAAAGTTTCGGACGCGCTGCACGTCGTCGAGTCCGAAGATCCGTCCCTCACGGTCGAGCACATACCCGCACTGAACGAAGTCGTCCTCCGAGGGCACGGCGAGCTGCACCTGCGCACCGTGCTGGAAGACATCGCCGATCGCTATCATCTCGAAGTCGAGACGGCCTTGCCCTCCATCGCCTACCGGGAGACGATCACGCGTCCCGCCGAGGGTCACCACCGTCACAAGAAACAGACCGGCGGCGCCGGACAGTTCGGCGAGGTCTACCTGCGGATCGAACCGCTGCCGTCAGGCTCCGGTTTCGAGTTCGCGAGCGCGGTCGTCGGCGGCTCCATTCCATCCCAGTTCATCCCGGCGGTCGAGACCGGGGTGAAGCAGGTCATGGAGGCCGGCGCCGTGTACGGCTATCCGATGCAGGATATCAAGGTGACGGTCTACGACGGCAAGCACCATTCCGTCGATTCGAAGGAGATCGCCTTCATCCAGGCCGGCAAGAAAGCGTTCCTCGACGCGATCAACAAGGCGGCGCCGATCGTCATGGAGCCGGTCGTCGACGTCACGTTCACGGTGCCGACGAGTTCGGCCGGCGGCATCACGGGCGACCTTTCCGGCATGCGCGGCATGGTCACCGGCACGGAATCCTTGTCCAACGACCGGATCGTCATCTCGGGACAGGCACCCCTGAAGGAGATCCAGGGCTACCATTCGCGGCTCAAGTCCCTGACGGGCGGCGACGGCAGCTTCGATATGGAATTCAGCCACTACGCGCAGGTGCCGCCCGAGTCTCTCGGCGAGCTGCGCTCGGCGGGCTGAGCGGCGCACCGCAGGGCGATCGGCACGGGCGCTCAGTAGCGACCGTGCTGCTTGAAGATGTAGTTGCTGAGTTCGATGAATTCGTGATTCATGCGGTGCACGATCCGGTGTGCGGATCTCGCCACCGCACGCATCACCTTGTAGACGAGTTGCGGGTTTTTCGTCACGAGTTGCTCGAAATCACTTCGCTTGAGGCTCATTACGCCGCAGTCACACAACGCCCGCAGGCCCACGGTGTGCGACTCGCCGTCCACGAAGCTCAATTCGCCCGCGAGTTCGCCGTCGCGCAGCACCGCGAGGCTCGCCGTCTCGCCGGCGCCGGTTTGCTTGACCACCTCGAGCTTGCCGTCCAGCAGCACGTGCAGGCAGTCGTCCACCGTTCCCTCCCTGAACAGGTAATCACCATCGGCCAGCTGCTGCCAGCTCATGACGGCGCTCAGTTCGACGGCCTCCTCGGGGGTGAACTCCGCGCCGAGGGTCGAGTTGAGGATCCGGTTGTCGGTGTCGTTCATGTTACGTCCCGCCTTTGCCCGAGCATGAATCCGGGCTCCGGCATCGATACTAGCTTCCGCCTCCCGGCGCCGATATAGGGGTTTATAACCAGCGGCCGCTCCGCTCCCGAAGGGGACTTACCCGGACGGGCTCCCGGCGTCCTTGCAGAGGTCTTCCTCGCCACGCATGCGGTCCCACAGGCCTTTCGCCAGGATGGACACGCCGCCTGTAGCGACCGCGGCGCCCGTCGCGGTGACCGAGCGTTTGGGATCGACCATCAGCTTTGGCTCGCTCAGGGTCCCGCCGACCTTGAGGAAGGAGTTCGCGACGCCGCCGATGCTGACCCCCAGCCCCTTCCGCGGCCGCATGCGGATCGACAGATCGAGCGTTTCGTCGGCGAGATTCGCCTGGCCCAGCCCGATCAGCGCCAGCTTGTCGGTCTGCAGCGCGACGTTCTCGAGTGTCAGCAGACCGTCGTCGATTTGCATGTTGTAGAACCCGCAATCGACCTTGACGTAAGGCTCCTTCTTGTACATGGGATTCAGCGTGTGCAGGATCTGCAGGATAAGGTCCCCGAAGAGCCGCGTTCCCATCATGCCGTACAGCCGGCCGGCACTCTCGCGGAGATCCACCCGTCCGTTCGCAGCAGCCATGATCCCGTGCAGGGAACCGCCCGCGCCGCTCAGCCCGATCCGCCCCGTGAAGGCGGGCACGGTAGACCGGTCCTGGGAATCCGGCGCCAGCAAGCCGAGACGTACGTTGTCGATGTCGAGCGAGGCGGCGACGGAGACCCCTTTCTCCCCCGCCGGCTCGGCGTGGAGCCGGCCTGACAGGCCGCCCTGCGCACCGCGGAACCGGATCGGTTCGATGTCGAGCACGCCATCTGCGAGCCGGACCCCGACAGCGAGGCCGAGCATGTCGGCCTTCGGCGTGATGAGGCGGTCCGTCTCCAGCGACAGGGTCAGGTCGGCGGCCTGCAGCAAACCCGTCGGCAGCGGCGTATCGGGAATCAGGTACTTGCTCTTGCGGCCGGTGTCCGGGCTGGCCTCCGTGTCGACGGTGGCCATCCACCGCGTCAGATCGAGGTAGCGCGACGCAACGCGGCCGTCGATCCTCGGCTTGGCTCGCAGGTCGACATCGAAATTCGCCTCCGCCGTGTTGTCGCCGAGGGTCAGGACGAAATCCTTGACGGCGAAGCCGGATGGCGTGCCGTTCACGGCGCCCTTGATGCTGAACGGTCGCGCCGGCGCCGCGGCCGGGTCCGGTGTCAGGAACAGCCGCCGCAGATCGGGCCCGGACGCGGTAAACCGCAGATCGCTGCGATTGTGCAACGGCGCAAGACTCAGCGTGCCGTCGGCGGCCATCGAATAGGCGCCGATGCGCGCGCGCGCCTTGTCGAGACGGATGTCCGTCGCCGTCAGGTCCACCGCCGCCTGTGCCGAGAAAGCGCCCTCGCCCAGCCCTTCCAGCGCCGTGAGGCGCTTCAGGACCACCGTGTCGGGAGCGTCCGCCTGCACCGTGAAACGTGCCGTGTCGTCGCTGGCCCGGAACGTGCCGTCGACCCGCATCTTCACATTGCCGAGCGAGGCGGCGATGTCGTTCAGCACCCAGTCGCCGCTGCCCCCGGAAAGGTGCCCGCCGACCAGGAAGTCTTCGCCCGACAGGCGCTGCAGGATGTCCGTTTCCGCGACGGCCGCCACGTCTTTGCCGCCGAGGGAGACATCGAGTTCGAGCTGCGCCGGCAGCGTGCCGTCCAGCGCCAGACTCCCGTCCACGCTGGCCTCGAGGCCACCGGCATGTGCCGTCACGCCGTCCAGTCGGACGCCCTGCCGCGTCATGCGCAGCCTGCCCCCGGCATCGAAGGGGCCGGCCGGCAAGTAATCGATGCCGGCGAGCGCAGTCAGCTGCGCGAGATCGGGGCCGGCGCTATTGACCTGCAGGTCTGTGCCGATAAAACCTTCCCCCGTCGCGATGACGCCATCGACTTGCAGGCGATCGTCGCCGATCGAGGCACTGCCGTCTGCGAGTCGGATGCCAAGCGGGTCACGCCGGATGCGCGCTGCCAACTCGAATGGCTTTGGCGGCAGTCGGTCGATGCCGGTCAGGGGCCGCAGGACGGACAGGTCGTCTCCGGACAAGCGCAAGCGGATCTCCCGATCGGAACCGCTCACCGCGTCGATCGCGCCGGCAGCCGTGAAACGATTGCGGCCGATTTGCGCGTCGACGTCGTCGACCTGCCAGACGTCCCCGGTCTTGCGGACCCGGCCCTTGATATCGAACTCGGCCTTCGGGGCACCGCGCAATCCGGCGACGAGACCGATGCCCGAGAAGTCCGGCCCCGACGCCACGACCGTGACATCGCCGTCGGGTATCGTGCTGCCCGTGTCGAGCCAGCCATCGAGACCGAGGCTGTTGTCGCCGACCGTGAGTTTCGCGCCCGAGAACTGCAGCCGCGTCCTGTCGATCTCGAGGTCGCCGGAGAGCTGGAACGCATGGGGATTGACACCGGGGATGCCGAAAACCTCGGCAACGTGCTGCGCGTCCGGGCCCGTGACGTTGAAATCCAGGGAGGCCTTCTCGAAGTGGAGGAACGATGCCGTGAAGCCGTTCGCGAGCAGCTCGATATCGCCCAGATTGCCCGCGAGGCGAAACCGGCTGCCGCGGTCCTCCCGGTCGACGCTCCCCTCCACCCGGAACGCGCCGGCAGCGAATGGCGGCAATCCGAAGGTCTGTATGACGCGCTCGATGGCCGGCCCGGCGACGTTCAGCTTGAGTTCGACACCCTCGAGCGCCTTGAGGTCATCCACGGTACCTTCCACGCCCAGGCGCGTACGGCCCAGCGTGAGATCGAGGTCCGCGATGATGTCGCTGCCGTCGATCAGGTGATCCCAGGGTCCGAGCTTGCCGTCGGCCCACACCGGGAGGTCGTTCACGAGCGCATCCAGGTCGAGGTCGAGGATGTTGTCCTGATCGGGATTGATCGTCAGCCTGTTCAGCTCGATATGGAGAGGCTGCTCGCGCAGGGCGTCGTCGAAACGGAAATCGACGTCGGCGACCCGGACCTCCCTGAACGCGATGCTGGACGGATCGAATCCGCCGGATCCGGCGCTCTCTGCCGGTTCTGCGCCCGTCATCCAGTTTGCCTTTCCCTGCGCGTCACGCTCGAGACCGATGCGCAAGTCGTTGACCTCGAAGTTCTCGACGATGACGGGGCCGGACAACAGGGACCAGAGATCCACCGTGACCGACACGTGCCCCGCCGTCGCAATCTCACTGGCCGACGGCCAGTCGGGATTCGTCAATCCGATCTGTTCGGCAGTGAGGCTCGTATGGCTGCCGAAATGCAGCTCGAACCTGCCGTCGATGCGGAGTTCGTGCCCGACCTTGCGCGAGAGGAAGGCCTCGATGTGATCCTTGTAGACGCTGAGGTCCGCATTTCTCAGGTACAGGAACAGACCCAGCACCAGAATCGCGAATATCGCGGCTCCCCACAGAGTGATACGCAGGATCTTCTTCATGGCCCTCTCGTGGACGCATCCTAACGGTTCCGGGCCCTGTCACGCTACAATCGCGGCAGATGAGACTCGCGCGATCGACATGCCTGGCCACACTCCTGCTCTGCATGTTCGTCGCCGTGAACAGTCCGGCGCAGGAAGCCAGGGAGGGCACCGGACCTGCAGCGCCGAATCTCGCTTCCCTGCAGGCAAACTGGTGGACGTACTTCGAGGGACCGCGCAAGGAGGTCGCGCCGCGCATCTCGACGTTCCTGGATGGCGTCGACGCTCAGATCCCGAAGCTCGAGCCGCAGAACCGGGAAGCGGCACATTCGGTACTGCAGGCGCTTCGCGACAACTTCAGCGCCTATCTGGATCTGCTGGACGAGACCGCGTTCAAGCCCCAGCAGCTGCCGGATCCGGCGGTAAATTACACGATCGACGAACTGCTGTCCCTGGCGGCGAAGGCCCGCGCAGCGAGCGACGCCGCGGGGACGGAAGAACTCGAGGTCGAGCGCGAGAAGCGCACTTTCGATGGCGCCAGCCGCCGGCGCGATGCGGCATTCAAGGACTATGCGGCTGCCGGATCCGGCGATCAGCGCTGGCTGCTGGCGCTCAGGCTGATCCAGGCGCGATCGGCGCAGGCGATCTCGGCCCGGCGCCTGGATCTGCTCACGCAAAGCTACGAAGCCGCCACGGCATACGCCGAAGCCAGCGCCGCCCGCGTGGACCTCGCGATGGACCGGCTGGCGTCATCGGCAGACGAGGCAAAGCTGCAGGAGCTGAAAAAACGTGTCGCGAGCAGCCGCGGTGCCGTCGACAAGGCCCGCGAGAAACTGCGTGACGCGCAGAATGCCGCCCACAGCCTCGGGCTCGAGACGCCACAGGGCCGGTCGCAGCAGCGGCTGCAGCAACAGAGCCTCATCGCGGCGGACGTCGACCTCGCCATGGCCGAGGCGACGCTGGCACATGACGAGATGCTGCGCTGGTGGACCGAGCTGACGCTGAATGCGGCTCCGGACACGGACGAGCTGGAAGACCAGGCGCTCGAATGGTCGAAACTGATCCGGCAGATCGAACAGCAGGCGCCGGACTGGAAACGCCAGACCGAGAACGAACTGCTCGCCGTGCAAGGCATGAGTCGCGACGGGCTCGATCGGGCATCGCGCCGCCTGCTGGATCAGCGGCTCGGCACCGCCCAGGAGACGCTGGCCCGGCTCGGAGAGCTCGACAGCACGGTGGCCGACCTGAAACTCCTGACGCAGGTCGTGGACAAGGCCACCGCTCAGTACACCGGCGCATTCCGATCCTGGCTCGCGGGTGCCAGCCGCATGGTGAGGGCAGCTTCGCAGCGCGTCGCGGATCTCGCCGAGGTGCCCCTGTTCCATATCGGCGATACACCGGTCACCGGCGGCAAGATCCTGCGCTTCGTGATCATCCTCGCCGTGGGCCTGCTGTTGTCGCGAGGCATCCGGCACGCGATCCGGCGCGTCGGCGACACCGAATCTGCCGGCACGCAGGCATCCCTTTACACGGTAAGCCGGCTCACGCACTACACGATCATCATCCTCTCGGTGTTCATCGCCCTGTCGTCGATCGGCCTCGACTTCAGGAGCCTGGCCATCGTCGCCGGCGCGCTCTCCGTCGGTATCGGTTTCGGCCTGCAGTCTATCGTGAACAATTTCGTGTCCGGTCTCATCATCCTGTTCGAGCGTTCGTTGCGCGTCGGCGACTTCATCGAACTCGACACCGGGCTCACCGGCACGGTCAAGGCCATCAACGTGCGCAGCACGCTGATCAACACCAACGACAACATCGACATCGTCGTCCCGAACTCGGAGTTCGTCTCGACCCGACTCACCAACTGGACACTCAACGAACGCATCCTGCGAGTACGCATATCCTTCGGTGTCGCCTACGGCAGCGACAAGGAGCTCGTCAAGAAGGCAGCGCTGGAGGCCGCGGCGGAAGTGCCGTATACGCTGGCCCACATGAAGGGCCGCGAACCGGACGTCTGGCTCGTCGAATTCGGCGACAGCAGCCTGAATTTCCTGCTGCTCGTATGGGTCAATCGCCAGGGTGCGCGGCGCCCGACGCGGACACGGGCCGCCTACCTCTGGGCGATGGAGGACAAGTTCAGGGAATACGGCATCGAGATTCCGTTCCCGCAGCGTGACCTTCACCTCCGCTCCGGCTGGGCGGAAAATGAACCAGAGGACGAAGCGACATCGTGACATACGGCCATTCTCGATAACCGATGCGATTTGCGACGCGCTACGATTCGAATATGGGCGGTGCCGCACGCTCGCAGGAATTCCTCAGCGGTGTCGAAAGCTTGCACTATCGTGAGGTGCACGAGAGCACTCGTCTGCTCGCGGCATTATTCCGCGATTCGGGTTTCGAGCCCGGCGCACGCATCGCCATTGTCAGCGACGACGATATTTCCGTCGCCCTGCTCTTTATCGCGACACTTCGATGCGCTCTGACTGCCGTAGTACTCGATCCGGGAGCCAGCCACGTCGAGCTGGGACGCCTGTTGACTTTCTCGGACGCCGCAATGAATTTTCTCGATGCGTCGGTCGTGGAACGCTTACAGCACGCCGGTGCACTTTCTGAAGATCTTAATGTGATTTCCATCTCCCGGACCCGCCGGCGATCGGGACTGATGAAGTATCTGAAACGGAGCACCGCAACCGAAAAGCCAGAATGCTTTCCGGCGCTGCTCGATGCGTTCGAACCCGTCCCGTCCCTTCCGAAGGCGCCGGATCCTGATCAGACTGCCTATATCCTGTATACGTCCGGCACGACTTCCACCCCGAAAGGTGTCGAGATCACCCATCGTGCCCTGGATACGCAACTCTCGGTTTTTCTTGATCAATACTCCCTGGATGCTGGATCCAGGCTGCTCAACCTGCTGCCGCTGCACCACGCGGATGGGCTTGTCCAGGGGATGGCACTGGCGCTGGCTGCAGGAGCCATGGTCGTCCGTCCCTTTCGATTTTCGATAGCCGCGATTCCGGATATGCTCGACGCGATTTATCGGCACCGCATTACGCATTTCATTACCGTACCCAGCGTGCTTGCGCTGATACGTGAATACGGGACGAATCTCACGGACGCATTCCGGACCGAAGATTTCCGGTTCATCGTCTCGACGGCAGCTTATCTCGACGAGAAGCTGTGGCGGTCCATTGAAGAGAACTTTGGCGCCGTGGTCGTCAACGTCTACGGTTTGACCGAAACGGTATGCGAGGCGATGTATTGCGGCCCGGACCCGGATTCCAGGGCAGTGGGGACGGTCGGCAAGCCGCTGGGCTGCGAGGCCAAAATCGTGAATGACGAAGGACGCGAAGTACCGGCCGGTGCCTCGGGAGAACTGCTGATTCGTGGCGACATCGTCATGAAGGGTTACTTCCGGCAGCCGGACACGACGGCTCAGGTCCTGCGCGATGGCTGGCTGCACACGGGAGATATCGCCTGTTTGGACACGTCCGGCCATTACCGGATCGTCGGACGCAAGAAGAGCCTGGTAATCGTCGGAGGGCTAAATGTCTATCCGGAAGAGGTCGCCGGTGTCCTCATGAGCATGCCGGGAGTGCGCGACGCGGTCGTTTTTGGCATTGAAGACAGAACCTGGGGCGAGATACCGGTAGCCTGCATCGTTCCGCAAGCGGGACAAGTGCTGGATGCCGGTGACGTCCGGGAATACTACCTTTCCAGGGCATCGCAAGCCTCCATGCCCCGGCGCATACATTTTTTCGACGATTTCCCGAGAGGCCCGTCCGGCAAGGTTCTACTTCAGGACCTGCGGAACGATATAGCCGGAGACACCATACACAATGCCTCTTCGGATGATCTCGCTGACCGTGTCCTCGGTATCGCGGCCGGCGCCTTCGGAATGAAGAAATCCGAACTGCTGCCGAGTGCGACGGCCGCCGACGTCAAACAGTGGGATTCCCTTGCTCATGTCGAGTTTCTCTTCGCGCTCGAAAAAGAGTTCGCATTGCGCCTCACGCCTCAGGAAGTCTTCAACATCCAGAGCATCGAGGACGCAGTCGCGATCGTTCGCACCCGGAATGGCCCGGACGGCTAGCGTTCGCGCCGGCCGGCGACTTTTGTGACGATAACTTCGCTCAGTGGCATTTGGCTGATTGCCCTGCTGGTGACGCCGGCGCTCTATTGGTTGTCGCCGGTCCGATTTCGCGATCCGATGCTGGCCCTGTTGACGGCAGGTTTCCTCGGGTACGTTGCGCCGGAATCACTGGTCGTACTCAGCCTGTTCGCGATATCGACGTATTGGCTCACTTCAGGACGACCAGTCCGGGGGTGGAGAGCAGTTGCGGCCGGCGCAATCGTGGTTGCGGTCCTCCTCACCTACAAATACCTTGCAGTTTCGGTTCCGAATACGCTTGCCAGCCAGATTATTCCCCTCGGACTTTCCTTCTATTCGATCCGGTGCCTGCACTATATCGTCGAGCGGTACAAGGGGAGCTACGCACCGCACCGATTCGAGGATTTTGTCTTCTACCTGTTCTTTCTTCCGACGATCCTCGCAGGACCGATTCACCGCTTCGGGGAATTCGCGCGCGATCGTCGCCGCAAGCGGTGGGACAACGCCTTGCTTGCGGACGGCCTGGAACGAATCCTGTACGGTTATGCCAAGATTGCAGTCGTCGGCAACTTCTTGATCTCGAATCGATTCGCCTCGCTCATCGACGGCATCGATCCTGCGCACTCAGCCCTCATCGAATACCTGCGTATCCTTCGGCATGGATTCAATCTCTACTTCCAGTTTTCGGGATACTCCGATGTGGCCATCGGTTTTTCCCTCTTGCTCGGCTACAGGGTAATGGAGAATTTTGACTGGCCATTCTTCAAGAAAAACATTTCGGAATTCTGGAGGTCCTGGCACATCTCCCTGACTAGCTGGGTGCGCGAGCACGTTTACATGCTCGGTGTCGTGCTCACGCGGAGTACGCTGGCGGCGGCCATCCTGTCTATGATCGCACTCGGCATGTGGCACGAGTTGTCGGTACGCTATATTGTCTGGGGGGCGTATCATGGCATCGGGATTGCCGTCTGGCAGTTGTTCCAGAAGTACAAGCCGCCAAGCTTAATGGCCAAGAATCGTTTTGTGATCCATGCCACGCGTGCGCTGTCCGTTCTTGTTACATTCCACTTCGTAATGTTTGGATTTGCGATCGTCAAGGAACCAACGCTCGAAGGCGCCGTCCGATCGCTGACGACAGTCCTGACATTCTGGGTTCGGTAAACTGGTAACAAAAGATGATTCGACCAAACTCACCGGATGGCATAATCGTTCTCGGCGCGCCGCGCTCGGGAACCACATTACTGCGCAGGCTGCTCGACGCGCATCCGAACATATCCTGCCCCGGTGAGACCTACCTGTTGAGTTCGTGCGCGCGCTTCATTCGTTCCGATCGGATGGGTGACGGAACTGATATGGGCGTATTGTCAGGTCTCGGCTTTGCCGGTTTTTCTTCGAAAGAAGTCATCGACAGTTTGCGTGAGTATGCATTTTCGTTCCCGAGGGCTGTCGCACAGCGCAAGGGAAAATCTCGCTGGGCCGAAAAGACGGCCATTGACGCCTTCTATATCGAAGAAATCGAGGTGATTTGCGGGCAGGATGCCTATTTCGTCGCACTACTTCGACACGGGTTGGATGTAGCATGCAGCTGCGAGGAACTCGTTGCTGCCAACGGCGCGATTCCGCTGGAATTGCATGAATTCGTCAAGCGAAATAACGTGCCACTGGAGGCGTACTGCGAGGCATGGGTGCATGCGACGGGGAAGATTCTTGACTTCCTGGAACGCCACCCGACGAATTCCATGGTTTGCCGATACGAGGACCTGGTAAGGGAGCCGGAGGCGACGCTGCGGCAGGTTCTCGCCCTCGTCGGGGAAGAATGGCAGCCGGACCTGCTGGACCGTGCGCTCGATGGAGTCGGGGATGCCGGCCTGGGCGACTGGAAGACCTATCGCAGCTCTAAAGTCTTACAGGGCAGCATCGGACGCTGGCGAAACCTGTCGAAGCCGATGCAGGCCCGACTCGCGAGGATCGCGAACGACACATTGTGCCGGGCCGGCTACGAGCGCGTCCCGGCAGAGGCCGGGGAAGCATCCGATTCAGATGCAAAAAGACGCTACGAACTCGGCTTGATGATCCAGCCGACGAGGGATCGATGACCGCATACGCACTGTTCTCGCGCTACCTGCCGGAACCGTGGCCGAGCATCCTCACGGCCTTGTGGTACGCGGTATTGATGTTGCTCGTTGTCGTATTTGCGTTCGAGCCGCAGGCCGAATTCCGTTACATCGGCATGTAGGGAGGCCTCTCCCCGCCCAGTGCGGTCAGTCGCTCGACCAACCATGCCGTCAGGCGTTCTCGACCCTGTTCGTCCATATGGACAACGTCGCAGAACGCATCCTGTGGCAGAGGCTCATCGAATCGGGCAAAGGTTATGCCCTGCGTATCGAGCAAGCGGTCGATGACATCGCTGCTTTTTTCATCGAAGTCGATCCCGGTCGCCTGTTTGATGGTCGGCGTCCTGGGTATTGAAAGAATCAGTACCTTTGTGTCTCCGGCAGCCTCCGCCCTGGCCCAATCTCTTGCCTTCCTGCCGCTGGGTGAATCCGGGTCGAAGCTCAGCCACTGACGTGTGCGGGCCAACCGGTCGCGGAGGGCCGCATCCGAGAAATCGTGGACACAAGGGACCGCAGTCTGCAGCGCAGCCTGGTCTATGTCGCCCGGATTCCATGGCTGATGGTTACCCGAGATGAGCCAGTCGACGTAGTCCTGCAGGATAAGCGAGCGCGCTGCCAACGCCCGCTCCTGCCCGAGAAGCTGCAGTTGCAGCACTATGATGTCCGGCTTCAGCGCGGCGATTGGGTCAAGCAGTTCGGCGAAATCGTGGAACACGGCCCAATTGTTGACGAGACGCAAAACCTCGACATGGCGGCCGCTCGCGTCCGATAACAATTTCGAGAAATCGACGTCGGGTGGTGTGGAATATTTCAGGCGGGAATTGCCCAGCATCACGATGCGAAGATCCGCATTCGCGGCCCTTTTCGAGAACTCCCTAATGCGGCCGAGATTGTATTGCTCGAATGCGGTGAGGCCGGGAGGTCCCCACCGGAACAAGCACTCGAACCCACCGAATCCCAGCACCACTGCAAGAAGCAATGCCAGCGTCCATACGGACAGGGGCGTCGCAGGATTTCTTGGGTTTTTGTCCATCAGGTCGGCATGCAATCGGATGCGGCGATCCAGCGAAATCGCAGACCTAACCGATGCCCAGGGTCTGCTTTATCTTGGGTTTGCGCAGCTTCCAGATCAGCGAATCGACAATGTAATGATGGAAATTGAGGGTCTGGTATATCACCAGCCCGGTCATTGTCGCAGTGAGCGTGAACGTGGAGCTGACCGCGTCCGACAGGTAGGACGTGATCAGAAAATATATTACGGTAGAGATCGTCAGGCAGGTCGCGATATACAGAATGAAGCGGCCGTTCTGGCTGATCGTCGACAGGAATTTCTGCGTCTCGCTGGGGCGTCCGTTGAATCGCCTGTTGTTGTACAGCCACACGAACAGGATGTACTGCGCATTGTGCCAGATATTGATCGTCAGCCAGCCGTAATCGATCTCCCGCAATTGCACGTAGGCGACGTAGTAGACGACGTAGTGGCTGATCACGTAAGCGACGTACGGGACGGCAAGCCGGCCTGCTCGATAGGCCTTGATTTGATCCATCAGCCAAATGGCGACCAGGGCCGCGGTCACGATCGATGCGGCCATCAACAGGGGATCCGGCACCGGCAAGGTTCGCACCGGGAAATACAGGAATTGCGTCGGCGCTCGATGGGACATGGCCAGGAAGGCGGTTGCGGGGACCGCATAAAACGCCGCCCGCCTGATAATGGGGTGGCCCGTCGGTTCGAACCCGGACTTTGCAGCGTATGCCTTCGAAATTCCCTCGCTCTGGCGCGTGTAATGCCACCATTGCCAGTGCAGATAGACCGTCGTGACGACCCAAGGCCCGCCGTAGACGGCAAGCAGGACCACTGCGGTCGCCACGCCCGGCAGCACATACAGGACCAGGGCACGGTTTTCCATGAAACTCTGCCGGTCGAATGCAAGCCGCGTGTACGTGGCGATGACGTGGTGATAGCCGAGGATCCAGAGATCGGCGCCCAGTATCGGCAGGAACAGATCGTTGTCGTAGGTCACCAGGTACCCGGACGCAATCGCGATCAGCGGTATCCCGATCACGAAAAACGAGTCGAAGGCGGGGCTGCGAAGCAGCGGCTGGCTTTTGACGGCTTGCATGTTTCGCGTCTAAGTCACTGATACGAGTGGAATCTATTATGGCAGGTTAAGGCATGGAGACGCTGCACAGCGTGATGGCTCTCACAGAACGCACGAGCCTGGCGACCGGCGGCGGGTCCCGTCTCCCGGCGGGCTCCGCGGCACCCCGCAACCCGGGCCGGCGCACGCGCCCCGACGGTCTTGATTTCCCGGCGAACGACCCTAGAAAAGGGACCAATGGCATCTCTTGCCGATGGTAACAATCTGACAGAATGGAGGTAGTGGACATGGCACTCATGCGATATGAACCCTGGTACGGGGCCCGTCAGCTGCAGGACGAAATCAACCGCCTGTTCTCGGGCTGGTCGACCAACGACAGCAGCGGCGTGACAGCCGACTGGGTACCGAGCATCGACATCAACGAGTTCGAGGATCGCTTCGAGCTGTATGCGGACGTCCCGGGGATCGATCCCAAGGATGTCGAGATCACGCTCGAGAAGGGCACCTTGACGATCTCCGGCGAGCGATTCGCGCAGGCCGCGAAAGAGGGCGAAACGATTGTGCACCGCCGCACAGAGCGGGGCAGCGGGCGCTTCTATCGGCGTTTCGTCCTGCCCGAATCCGTCGATGGCGAAAAGGTCAAGGCGACTGGCCGCAACGGCGTGCTGGAGATATCCATCCCCAAGTCTGCGAAAGCGCAGCCTCGGCGCATCGAGGTGGCCGCCTGACATCCGGGCATCACGCCGATTACGGGAAAAATATACGGCCGGCGCGAACTTTGCGCCGGCCGTTCTGTCTCAGCCTTGCAGATCGAATCTGCGTTTGGTAAAAAATGCGCGCCCGCCGCCTGTCGGCGGCGAAAGTTGGCATTCCATGCTGGATATACAGGGCCTGACAAAACACTACGGCCGTCATACGGTCGTAGACGATCTCAGCTTTCGTTGTGAAGCCGGGGAGATACTCGGCTTCCTCGGGCCGAACGGCGCCGGCAAGTCCACGACGATGAAGATGGTGACGGGTTTCGTGGCACCGAGCGCCGGCCGCGCGACGGTCTGCGGACACGACATCGAGACCGACACCCTTGCCGCCCAGAGGCGTATCGGCTACCTGCCGGAAGGCGCCCCGCTGTATGCCGAAATGACCGTCCGGCAATTCCTCGATTTCATCGCCGACGTCCGCGGCCTCGACGGCGAATACCGCCGGACGCAGCTCGACGAGGCGATCGAACGGCTCCATCTCAACCCGGTGCTCGAACAGTCGATCGACACACTTTCGAAAGGTTTCAAGCGCCGCGTCGGCCTGGCGCAGGCGATCCTGCACGATCCGGACGTGCTGATCCTGGACGAACCGACCGACGGACTCGACCCCAACCAGAAACACGAGGTACGCGAGCTGATCCGCTCGATGTCGACGGAGAAACTCATCGTTATTTCGACGCACATCCTGGAGGAAGTCGACGCGGTCTGCACGCGCGCCATCATCATCGCCGAAGGCCGCATGCTCGTGGACGATACCCCGGACAACCTGCGTCAGCTCGGCGCCGGCAGCCTGGACCGGATGTTCCGCGACATCACCCTGGGCGCGCGGCCCGCACCGGCCGAAGAGTCTGACGCATGAGCATGGTAGGTGCATTGTTCCGGCGCGAGCTGCGCAGCTACTTCGCCACGCCGGTGGCCTATGTGTTCATCGTCATCTTCCTGATGCTGATGGGCGCACTGACATTCTACCTCGGTGGCTTCTACGAACGAGAGCAGGCGGACTTGCTGCCGTTCTTCAATTTCCACGCCTGGCTGTATCTGTTCCTGATCCCGGCGATCGCCATGCGGCTGTGGGCCGAGGAACGCAAGACCGGCACGATCGAATTGCTGATGACCCTGCCGATCACGCCGTGGCAGGCGGTGCTCGGCAAGTACCTCGCCGCCTGGGCGTTCGCCGGCATCGCGCTCGCGCTGACCTTCCCGATCTGGATCACCGTCAACTATCTGGGCGACCCGGACAACGGCGCGATCCTGGCCGCCTATATCGGCAGCCTGCTGATGGCGGGCGGCTTCCTCGCGATCGGGTCCTGCCTGTCCGCGGCGACGCGCAACCAGGTCATCGCATTCGTGCTCACCGTGGTCGTCTGCTTCGTGTTCCTGCTCGCCGGCTTCCCGCTGGTCCTGGACGTGTTCGGCCGGTGGGCGCCACAGGTCGTCGTGGACGGTGTCGCGAGCCTCAGCTTCCTGACGCATTTCGCCGATATCTCGCGCGGCGTCATCGACCTGCGCGACCTGATCTATTTTGCGCTCGTGATCGGCACCTTCCTGTACGCCAACACGATCGTGCTGCACTGGAAACAGGCTGACTGAAGATGGCCACCCGTACCCAGCAACGACTCGGCGCGACCAGCCTGGTATTGCTCTTCGTCGCATTCTTCGTCGCGGTGATCGTCTCGAATCAACTCTTCAAGGGCGTGCGCATCGACCTGACCGAGAACCATCTGTATACGCTGTCCGACGGCACGAAACGCATTCTGGCCAATATCGACGAGCCCATCGACCTCTATTACTACTTCTCGAACGAGGCGACCCGGGGTGCACCCTCGCCGCAGGTGCGCAACCTGCGCGACTACGCCAGCCGCGTCCAGGAAATGCTCGACGAATTCGTCAACGAGAGCGGCGGCAAGCTGCATCTGAGCGTCATCGACCCGGTGCCGTTCTCCGAAGAGGAAGACCGGGCCGCGCAATTCGGCTTGCACGGCGCCCAACTCGAATCGGTGTCCGACCCGGTGTACCTGGGCCTGGCAGGGACGAACAGCGTCGGTGATCAGGAATCCATCGCGTTCATCGATCCCAGCAAGGAGGCCACGCTCGAGTACGATCTCGCGAAACTCGTCAGCACGCTCGCGAATCCGCAGCGCAAGATCGTCGGACTCGTGTCCGGGGTGTCGATGACGGGACAATTCAACCCGCAGTCCCAGCGGATGACGCAACCCTGGGTCGTGTATCAACAGGCCAAACAGTTGTTCGAGATCCGTGATCTCGGCACTTCCTTCGATGCCGTACCCGACGACGTCGGCGTGCTGTGGATCGTGCAGCCGAAGCATCTCTCGGAGTCGACGCAATACGCCATCGATCAGTTCGTGATGCGCGGCGGCAAGGCGCTGATCTTCGTGGATCCGATCGCCGGCGTCGACCCGGCCCAGAACGAGGGCATGCCGCAGGGCATGCCGGCGATGGGGCAGTCGTCCGACCTGCCGCGCCTGTTCAAGGCCTGGGGGATCCAGTACGATCCGCACCAGGTCATTGCCGATGCCCAGCTCGCACTCCCGGTGAGCACGGGCATGAGCAATCGGCCGACCCGCCACTACGCCTACCTCGGATTCACGGCCGACAACATGGATTCCGGCGACGTCGTGACTGCCGATCTGGGCACTATCTATGCCGCGATGGTCGGACAACTCAAGCCCGCCGACGACGCCACCGCGACGTTCGAGCCCCTGCTGACCTCCAGCGCGTCATCGACGACGATGCCGTCTTCGAGGTTCGCGTTCCTGCCGGATCCGTCGGCGCTGCAACAAGGCTTCACCCCGGGCGGCAAGCCGCTCGTGATCGCCGCGCGGATCACCGGCACGCTGACGAGTGCTTTCCCCGACGGCAAGCCGAAGTCGGCCGACAAGGCCAGCAACGACACGGCGGCCGATGCTGACGGCGACGCGAAAGCGGCGGACGAAGCCGACGACGCAAAAGCCGCCGGCGAAGCATCGGCTGACACTGCGGCCGAGCCGCTGAAACAGTCCGCCGGACCCGCGAATATCATCGTCGTCGCCGACGTCGACATGCTCAGTGACTCCCTGTGGGTACGGGTGCAACAGATCTTCGGCCAGCAGATCGCGAGTGCGTTCGCGAACAACGGCGCGTTCGTCATGAACGCGCTGGAGAGCCTCGTCGGCAGCACGGACCTCATCAGCGTCCGGAGCCGGGGCAGTTTCTCGCGGCCGTTCACGCGCGTCGAGAAGCTCCGCGCGGCCGCAGAGTCGAAATACCAGGAGACGGAGAAGCGCCTCCAGGATGAACTCGCGGAGACGGAGCGGCGCCTGGGCGAATTGCAGTCATCCCGCGAAGACACCGGCAGTCTCCTCGTCACCGATCAGCAGCAGGCGGAGATCGATCGGTTCATCGATCAGCGCGCCTCGATCCGCAAGGAGCTGCGAGCCGTCCAGAGAGGGCTCGACGCCGACATCGAGCGGCTCGGCACCTGGCTCAAGATCATCAATATCGGCCTGGTACCCCTGTTGCTGACACTGGTGACGCTGATCGCGCTCTGGCATCGCCGGCGGAAGGCGCCATGAGCCGAAAGACCATACAATTCCTTGCCGCCCTCGTCGTCGGACTCGTGCTCCTGCTGGTCGTGATCAAGGAGACGGATCACGATGGCAGCCCGCAGACCCGTCCATTGCTGCCCGACCTGGAGTCCCGGGCGAACTCCGCCGACACCGTGATGATCGCGCGGGCAAAGGACGCCGGGAACGTGACCCTGCATCGGGACGATGAACACTGGACCGTCGTCGAACGTGACGGCTACCCCGTGGACATCGCCAAGCTGCGGTCCCTGATAGTCGCATTGGCTGGCGCGTCGATTCTCGAGGAGAAGACGTCCAATCCGGACCTGTACGCCAAACTCGGGGTCGACGACCCCGGCGAAAGCGGCGACGGGACGAAGGTCACGATCAGCGGAGACGGTTTTTCCGAGACCGTGATACTCGGCAAGACCGCGCAACACGACTTCCGCTATGCGCGTGTTCCGGGACAGGCGACGACTTACCTGATCGACAAGAACCCCGACCTCCCCGACAAGGCCGGCGGCTGGCTGGCGCCGGACATCCTCGACATCCCCTCGCAGCGCGTCCGGCGTGTATCGATCACCCACGCCGACGGCGAAACGATCGTCATCACCAAGGACTCGAAGGATCTCACCGATTTCTCGGTGCCCGACCTGCCGGCCGGTCGGGAACTCAGCTACGCGTCGGTCGGCAACGGCATCGCGGCCGTGCTCGCCAATCTGAAACTCGAAGACGTGCGCGCCAAAGTCGACGCACCTGCCGAGACGACGACCGTATTCGATACGTGGAACGGATTACAAATCACCGCCGAGGTGACACCGGACGGTGACGATTCCTGGGTCGCCTTCTCTGCACAGTCGGTGCCGGTGGAAAGTGCCGCCGAGCCGACCCCCGGCGAGTCTGCCGGCGGCGATGCGGATACCTCCGCACCCGCCAGCGACGAGACGACGCCCAAAGCGGACGGCGACGACAGCGCGGCGGCCGACGCCAAAGCGGCCGAAGCCAGCCCGCCGGCGCCGGACGTTCAGGCCGCCGATATCAACAAGCGCCTCGGCGGCTGGCAGTACAAGCTGGCCGATTACAAGAAAAATCTGCTCACCCGGCGCTGGAAAGACATCCTCAAAGCCGAACCCGCCGCCAAACCCTGATAGTCGCGCCAGCTAGAGCACCTCAGGCGGGGCAAGGCGAGGCGCGAAGCGGCGAAGAAGCGCAGTGTATTGCAATACACGAGCATTCTGAGCCGCTTCGCAACGAAGCATTGCGCCGGCTGAGGTGCTCTAGCTGTGGAAGCTTTGGTAGGAGGTGAGCCGCTCGTTTAGCTGTTTGAGCTCTTCGGCGACCGTCAGTACCTGCTGCCGCAAGCGCTCGACCACCGCACGCATCTGCATCAGCTCCGTGGCCGTCACGGCATCCAGCGGGCTCTCGCCTATACCGGTCAATAACCAGGTCGGGCTCACGTTGAGCATCCCGGCGAGCGTCAGGAGACGATTGGAGCGAGGTGCGGAGCGATCGGTTTCCCAGTTGTGCACGGTCGACGTCTTGACGCCGAGGCGGCGCGCCAGCTGCGATGTGGTCAGGTCCTGCGTCTCGCGCGCATGTACGATGCGTCCACCCAGAGTGTCGCCGACGCTGTCCTGAGTTTCGTGATGTTGCAGGAAAGATTTTCCGATCGGTCCAGCCCTCCATGCGAGCGATGCGTCGAATCGCGGATTATATCAGACGCGGCTCAGTCCGGCCGGCCGGAATTCCCGAACGCGCGCCATTACGGGGCGTCGTCGGATTCCGGCGCTCGCCGCCGCTCCAGGCTCGGTGCGTAGCCGAACAGCTCCTTGTAGCTTTTGCTGAAGTGAGAATTCGAAACGAAGCCGGTCGATGCGGAGATCTCTGCCAGATCCATGGGTGACCGCTGCAGCATTTCATGCGCCCTTTGCAGCCGCAACTGCAAATAATAGCGCGATGGCGTGCAATACAGGTATTTCTGGAACAGTCGCTGCAGCTGTCGCCGGGACAAGCCGACGTAGTCAGCGAGTTCCTGCTGGCTGATCGGCTCGCGTACGTTTGCCTCCATCAGTTCGACAGCAGAGACCAGCTTGGGCGCCAGATTGCCGATCATGTATCGCAGGGGGATGCGCTGCCGTTCCATGGCGCTTCGTATTCGTTCGTAGACGAACTGCTCGGCCACTCCCGTACTCACGTCCGAGCCGCATTGCTTCCTCACGAAGTACAGCATCATGTCGATGGGCGTGGTGCCGCCCGAACTCGTGAAGCGGTTGCGGTCTATCGTGTAAATACTGCGGCCCACATGTACGCGCGGAAAGGTCTCGGTCAGCGCCGCGATATTTTCCCAGTGGATGCTGCAACGATACCCATCCAGCAGACCCGCCCTGGCCAGCGCATAACTGCCCGTACACGTCGCACCCAGCGCCAATCCGTGCTTGTGTACCCTCACGAGCCATCGCGTGATCGACTCGGTCGTCCTGTCTTCGACTTTCAAGCCGCCGCAAACGATGACGGCATCGAGTTGATCGAAAAGGTCCCTGTCGTCGATCCCGCGGTCGACGTTGATCGCCAGGCCGTCGCTCGCGCGAACGGTCCGACCATCTTCCGAGATCGTCTGCCACCGATATACGTCGGACCGCGCAATGCGATTCGCCATGCGCAGCGTCTCGATTGCCGCCGACAGCGAGATGAGGGACAGGTCCTGCAACAGCAGGAAGCCGAATCGCGTCGGGAGTCCATCGCTGGCTCCAGTGGGCAATGGGCGTCAAACCTCCTTCGTCGCCTGCGATGGATTTGTCGGGCAGGCAGA